>CANBYN010000155.1 GCA_947373615.1 Burkholderiaceae bacterium
ATCCCATTGCGTACGATAGGCTGTTGATTGCGACTGGTTCGGTACCGGTACAGTCTCCTATCCCAGGTATTGATTTACCGGGAGTTCACTCATGTTGGACTTTAGAGGATGCGCGCGCCATTGCCAAACTCGCTAAACCCGGCTCACGGGTCTTGCAGATGGGCGCTGGCTTCATCGGGTGCATAATTTTGGAGGCCCTAGCCAGTAGAAAAGTCGAGCTCACGGTAGTGGAAATGGGGGATCGGATGGTGCCTCGCATGATGACTGCGAAAGCAGGTGTCATGATCAAAAAATGGGTACAGGAACAAGGTATTGAGGTCTTTACCGACACCAAGGTTCTAGAAATAACACAATCTGGATCTGGTTTGGGGGTTAGACTCTCCAATGGAAAAAGTCTTGAAGTTGATCTTGTAATCTCTGCAACTGGCGTGCGTCCCAATGTCGAGTATTTGAATTCTTCGGGCCTAGTAATTGAGCTTGGGGTTCTTGTAAATGAGCAAATGCAAACCTCTAACCCAGATATCTATGCCGCAGGGGATGTCACTGAGAGCATCGATTTTTCGACTGGCAAAAGAATCGTGAATGCCATTCAACCGAATGCGGCAGAGCAGGCCAGAATTGCCGCTATCAATATGACTGGTGGCAATGCTCAAAGCTTAGGGTCGCTCCAGATTAACGTCTTGGATACCCACGGGTTGATTTCTTCATCCTTTGGCCTTTGGTCCGGTGCAACTGGTGGCAACTATGTTGAGATTGTTGATCATGATCGCTATAGATATCTACGTCTTGAATTCTTGGGTGATGTAATGGTTGGTGCAACTTGTGTGGGTTTGACAGAACATATCGGAGTTTTGCGTGGATTAATTCAGGGTAAGGTAGCTTTGGGCGAGTGGAAGGCAGTTTTGATGGAAGACCCAACCAAGGCTATGGAATCATACTTGGCCAAGGGACAAGCACAATCGACTTGGATGAATTAAGCTTTGAGCATGCGAGTTACCCTAAAGCTGTTTGCCAGCTTGGCAAGTTATTTACCGCCCAATAAAAAGAATGGAATTGAGGCTGATGTTGTGGTGTCTGACGGTAGCACCATTGGCGACATGATTTCGCTTTATGGCATTCCAAGTAAGTCTGCCCACTTGGTGATGGTAAATGGAGTGTATATAAAACCCGATCAACGCGATCGGCATGTTCTCAAGGAAAATGATGCCTTAGCCATTTGCCCGCCAGTTGCCGGTGGCTAAGCTATAAAAATTCAGGAATATGCAACAAATTACTAGAGAGATGGGGTGCTCCATCGAGGATCTAGTTCGATGGTTTCCACTTGCCATGGGCGATTTTTACTCTCAAACAAGCCTCAAGATAGATGGCTCATACCTCATTCAGGCAAGCCAACCGCTGATTGTGATCACGGGTTTTAGTAGACCCACTCGGCAAATAGCTTTGCTTCATATTCCTGTTTTGCAGCTTAATCTGTCATTTGTCAAAAGTTTGTCTCCCACGCAGTGTGAGCAGGTAATTAAGCGTTTTGATCTTTATACTCGTAGGGGTGGAGGTTAACCACACTCCCTTTGTTTATTTAAATTGATTGAGTTTTCTTATGGCCGTGAATTTACCTCTCCCCCTTAAAGCTGACCTCATACCTGTTAAAGGTTTTGAGATGGGAATTGCTGAAGCTGGAATTAAGAAAGCGAATCGCAAAGATTTGTTGGTGATGACTTTAGCTCCAGGATCTCAGGTAGCTGGCGTCTTTACCTTAAATCGTTTTTGCGCCGCTCCTGTTCAGGTCTGTCGTGAACATTTGGCCCAAGAAGGTCGCAAAGGGGAAATCCGAGCTCTAGTGGTGAATACTGGCAATGCTAATGCAGGGACTGGTGAGCAGGGCATGAAGCATGCTTTAGAAACCTGTGCCGCTTTAGCAAAAGATCTCAAGATCAATCCCGAGCAGATATTGCCTTTTTCTACTGGTGTAATTTTGGAGCCATTACCCATTGAAAAGATCATTAGCGCTTTGCCCAAGGCAGTGAGTCATTTGGGTGAAGACCATTGGTTTGATGCTGCCGAGGCCATTATGACGACTGATACTCAGCCAAAGGCTGCTTCTGTCACAGCGCAAACCCCTGAGGGCATAGTGACCATTACAGGCATCTGTAAGGGTGCTGGAATGATTCACCCTAACATGGCTACGATGTTGGGCTTTATCGCCACTGATGCTGGTTTTGCACCTGGCTTATTAGGAAATCTCACTAAGGAGATTGCCGACCTTTCATTTAATGCCATCACTATCGATGGTGATACTTCTACGAATGACTCTTTTATCATTATGGCGACGGGTCAGTCATCCGTTCACGTGAAGTCTACAAGCGATGCATTGTATTCAATCTTGCGCGATGCTCTGATTACCTTAGCTAGAAAGCTGGCACAAATGATTGTGCGTGATGGTGAAGGTGCAACCAAATTTATGACGATTGAGGTCGTGGGCGGCAAGAATGCTGAGGAGTGCCGCTTGGTTGCCAAGGCCGTTGCCCACTCGCCTTTAGTCAAAACAGCCTTTTTTGCCAGTGATCCTAACCTTGGCCGGATTTTGGCAGCGATTGGTTATGCGGGAATTACGGATTTAGATGTGGGTCGGGTGCAAATGTGGCTTGGCGATGTTTGGGTTGCCAAAGACGGTGGGCGCAATCCTAGCTACCAAGAGGCAGACGGTCAACGAGTAATGCAAGCTGCAGAAATTACTGTCAAGATTGACTTGGGTCGCGGAACTGCAAGTCAAACTATGTGGACTTGTGATTTATCGCACGATTATGTCTCTATTAATGCTGACTACCGCTCTTAAAGACACCCAGAATATGAATGAAAAATTAGAACAGCTCCTTAGTCATCTCGAAACCTTTTTACCTAAGCCGTTGAATGACGAGCAATGGTCATCCTCCACCGCCTTTAGATGGCGTCGTCGCGACAGTATTTTTGGCAGCATTGGCTTTTTGCAGCCTGTAAAACATGTTTCAGATATTACGTTTGAAGACTTGCAGAATATTGATCGTCAACGTGATGCCATACGCGATAACACTAGAAACTTTATGCAAAAAAAGCCTGCAAATAACATCTTGCTTACTGGCGCAAGAGGGACCGGAAAGTCCTCCTTGATTAAAGCCAGCTTGCATGAGTTTGCTAGCCAGGGATTGCGTCTAGTTGAGGTTGAAAAAGAGCATCTTGCTGATTTGGCAGATATTACCGATCTCTTGGCTGAGCGCCCAGAGCGATTCATCATTTTTTGTGACGACCTCTCTTTTGAGGACGGTGAGTCTGGTTACAAATCCATGAAATCAGCCCTAGATGGCTCTGTTTCCGCTCAAGTCGACAACATCTTGATTTATGCCACATCAAATCGACGCCATTTATTGCCAGAGTACATGAAAGAAAACGAAAGTTATGTACATAGTGACGATGGCGAGATTCATCCGGGTGAGGTGGTCGAGGAAAAAATTTCTTTATCAGAGCGCTTTGGTTTGTGGCTTTCTTTTTATCCGCCCAAACAAGATGAGTATTTGGCCATTGTGGCCCATTGGTTACAGCACTTTGGTTTGAGCGAATCTGAAGTTGAAGCTGCTCGTTCTGAGTCTTTGGTTTGGGCTTTAGAGCGTGGCTCGCGTTCGGGTCGCGTTGCTTGGCAGTTTGCAAAACATTGGGCAGGATTACGCGCCTAATTTGATCTATTTTTATGAGTGAATTAAATCGTCCTATTACCGAAGTAGCTGCCGGAATCTTATTGGATGCAGAGGGTCGATACCTATTGGGGCAAAGACCAGATGCAAAACCATATGCTGGTTACTGGGAAGTGCCGGGTGGAAAAATAGAAAAAGGCGAAACGGTATTTGAAGCGCTAAAGCGTGAGCTCCAAGAAGAGCTTGGTATAGACATCCAGTCTAACGAAGAACTAACCGTGTTGGAGCACGATTACCCCTATGCATATGTTCGCCTGCATGTCAGCATCATTCGGAGTTGGATAGGCACTCCTAGGGGATGTGAAAATCAAGCACTATCTTGGGAGTTGCTTGCATCTGAAAAACCGAGTGTTGAGCCTTTATTGCCGGCTGCTTGGCCAATGCTGGCCAAACTTAGAGAGTTTTTGACTTAAAGTTGGCAGAGGGTTAGCTTAAAGGCGACGTCCGTATTAACAAGTTGCGCTTTTCTATCGCGATCTGATTTTAAGAAGCGCACTGATAACAAGTATTTATTTGCGCTGATCTCAGAGTACAGGGTGTCATCTTCAACGGCAATACGCATTAACTGATAGACCTTGCCAGAGGGTGCCTGCTGAAAGGAGCCGCCATGAGCTATAGCATCCTTTGCCTCACCTGATTGACGTAAAAGACGTAAAAATAATTGGCAGGCCTCTTGCCATGACATCAGTGGTTTAACGTAGTTTTCTAAAAGTTCACGACGTTCAGAAGATGGACTATTTTTCCAAGCATGATAACTAGGAAGATCAATTGGGCTGGTGCCCCCAGGAGTATTTAAACGGGTGCGAATCGCATTTAACCATTCACTTTCTGTAATTGCAGTATTGGGGCGACCGTTAGAGCTGTTGATGCTACTTGCCACTGCATCAATTTCAGAGAGGGTTTGAGATAACGCCTCTTGATCCACTTTTTGCGAAGACTTTAGGCCATTCAGGGTGTATTTTTGACGTTCAAACTCCTTGAGGAGTAGTGATTTAATATCGCCCCGGGCGCCAATATCACCAAGATCAAACAAAACAGATATAGCATTGTGATGAAGCTCTGGGTCATCTGATCGGACAAAGTGGCTAAAACGGGCGAACAAATACTCCAGCCGAAGCATGCTTCGAACTAATTCGTTAAAGGGGTATTCGTAAACAATCACAAGCCCATATTCTATGACGAACTGAGC
>CANBYN010000156.1 GCA_947373615.1 Burkholderiaceae bacterium
GTTGCTAAATTTTCATACATTGTTAGGCTTATATCTTGGCTAACATTTAAGTATTCGCTGATGAGGTATTGATAGTTAGTTTTAGCGGTATGAATGCTAAAAATAAAGTCACTGCCTGGTTGATCAATTTCATAATTAAGTTGAATCGAAAATTCCAGGCGGATTACTGGATTTTTTTGGGTTGCTAAGGTTGAGTTCATTAGGGGTAATAATGAATTGATTTTCCTTCTTGATATGTCTGATAGCAGACAGACCATTTCACTTGAGCTTCTTAGACTGAATTCTAGTTAGTTCAACTAAATAGAAAGAGAAGGTGGCATGTGAAAAAAATGACAATCGGATTAATCTCATTAATGCTCTGCTCTGGGATTGCTGCTGCAGTACCTGGAGAAACTAGAGCAATTAGCACTCAGGAATTAGCAGGTGTATGCAGTGATCAATCTAGTCCACAACCGCAAATTTATTGTGATATTTATGGGCAAGGCGTTTATGATAGTTATTTAGTTACTCGTCATCCGAAAATTGCTCCAGAATTTATTTGCGTAGTTCAGCCTGCGCCATCTCGTAGGGAGGTAATGAATCAGTTTATTGAGTGGATCAAAGCAAATCCTAGATATAACACTGCGCCGGCTGCAGACACGTTTTTACGTTTCTTAGCCGTGAGATTTCCATGCAACTCTTCTGCTATGTCTCCGGATAATGCAGTTAACAAAATTGTTCGATAAGCTCGAAAGGTAAATCAATGAAAACAACAATATTAGTTTTATCTACATCTGCAGTATTAGGCCTATCGGCCTGTACTGGAATGAGTGATACGCAGCAGCGCACATTATCAGGTGCGGCAATTGGAACTGCTGCCGGTGTAGGAATCGGAGCGCTTACTGGTGGCGGCCTTTTATGGGGTGCGGCTGGTGGTGCTGTAGCAGGTGCTGCAGGCGGCTATATATATGATCAGTATGAGAAAGATAAGAATAAGAACCCACCCAAATCTAATTCCACTAAATCTACTGTGAACTAAGTTGGGATAAAAATAAAAAAGCCGCAAATAGCGGCTTTTATATTATCTAAAAATAAAGTCAGCACTTCTTATTTAGAAATAACTAGTTGATTTTTAACTGATTTAACACCGTCAACCGCCTCGCTTAACTTCCCTGCTTTTTCTTTGTTGGCTTGAGTATCAGTTGATCCAGTAAGTGTTACTACACCACTTGTGGTAACTACGGTAATCTTAATAGATTGCAGGCCAGGCTCATTAAGAAGGATTGCTTTAATCTTAGCAGTGATTTCAGTATCATCCATTGCCTTGCCCGTGTCTTTACTTTGTTGCGTGAGTGTCTTGTCAGCCTTATCGGCAGTATTTGATACAGCTGTAGAGACATTTTCAGTTGCTTGATCAATTTTCTTACCAGCAGATTCTGCTGTTCCGGGTTTGTCGCAAGCAACTAGTCCAGATACGATCATCATTGAAGCGAATATCGCTTTAAAACTATTGTCTATTTTCATCATACTTCCTTCATTAATTAATTTAAATTCTGCCCATGACAATCAGAATGATCAGAATTAAAACTACTAACCCCAACCCTCCGCTTGGTGCATAACCCCAATTTCTACTATGGGGCCAAGCAGGAATGGCTCCTAGCAACATCAAAATTAAAATTACTAAAACTATTGTTCCTAACATTGGAAATTCCTTTAGGTAAATTTGTATTCTCTAATGTAAGTTCTGTGAGCAAATATGACTGTTCGTTATCAAACATATGTGCGTTAAAAATAATTACCTGTTTGTGCGCCATCGTACTAAAAATCATCTGCATCTCGAGATACGATCAATTCTTGTACAACGAAAGGGCTTATATGAATTGGGATATCGTCGAAGGTAATTGGAAACAATTCAAAGGCAAGGTTCGTGCTCGGTGGGGAAAGCTAACCAGTGATGAGCTAGATGTTATTGCAGGCAAAAGAATGGAGCTAGCTGGAAAAATTCAGGAAGCTTACAGTCTTACCAAAGAAGAGGTTGAGGCTCAAATTAAACATTTTGAAGTTGAATATGGAGACTATAAACCAGCAAAATCAAAGTAATTTTAATTCGCAATCCATGTTTAAGTGCTTCATATCCATAGTATTTTCTTTAGCACTTATTCTATTTGGTAGAGCATCCTGGGCTGCTTCCTATGGGCCAGTTGATGTCATAGATCCTGTTGAAAAAAGTGAGTTATGGCTAAACCCCGGACTTTTTTCTTACCACTTTGATGAAAACAAGAATTTCAACTCAGTTAACTATGGTTTTGGAGCTGAATATCGATTTTCATCGGTAGCTTCAGTGACCGTAGGCACTTACCGAAATAGTTATTATCACGCCTCTACGTACATTGGTGCTTATTGGCAACCTATTGCAGTGGGGCCGGTCAATATTGGCATCGTAGCAGGCGGGTTTAATGGCTATGCCAATACTAATAATGGCGGTTGGTTCCCTGCGGTATTGCCTGCTTTAACAGTCGAAGGGTCTTTGCTGGGGCTAAATTTGATTCTCATACCGACCATTCCTAATCGCGTTTCGGGTTCCTTATCTTTACAATTAAAAATCAAAGTGTTTGAGTAAGTTTCTTCATTACGAATGCAGCAGGTGACTCTGAATCCTTACCTAAGAGCCTGTTTCTGTAAGTGGGGGCTAAAGCTTGCCGAGATGAGTGATTTGAATCTCTATTTACGTTTACTAAATCGAGCAGCCTCTGGGCCAAATACAGCAAGAATAGAATGATTTTCGGGGAGGATATAAACAATGCCAGCGCTATTTTTGTATGTAGTATGAACAAATTCTTTATAGAATGCGATTGGTACGTTTATGCACCCATAGGTAATACGATGCTCGGCTACGTTAGCGCTTGAAAGACGCTGCAAGCGATGCTCTGAAGCATTGGATGTAACCACAGGATGCATTGATACACCGGATTCATAATCTATCCAAAGCATTTCTGATTGTTTTGGGTTAATGCCCAACTGAGCTTCAAAGCGGCCAGCAGGCGTTGTGCGCTCTTCAATTCGAATATCGGAAAGTTTTTTCTTTCCAACGCCGGCAGTTGTTTCGTCACCAATAGTGATACCCATTAATGCAGTTGTTGCGCCATAAATCTTACCATCAGAAGAAAACATAAATACTTTTGTTTCTTTTTTATCGATGATGATAAATGGAAGGTTTTGATTATCTGAAGAGCTTACTACCCAATCAACTAGATTTTGAACATCATGTGTTAGCTCAAGATTGCTCTCATACCCATATGACTGAATGCGTATTAGTAGCATCAATATGAATAGACTTACCTTCAAGGTTTTCATCGTAGGCAAGCCTTGAGTATTAATTACGCCCTTCTTTTGGCAAGCGGATAGGAGCCATTAAAGGCGCAGGGAACAAAGACTGCATCTCAGATCCCCTTGGTGACTGAGCTACAGATAAGATGGGTGATCTATTCGAGGCTGATGCACCTGCTAATGGTAGTGCGCCAACGAATCCACTATTTGAATTATATGAAGAGTCTAATCCCAATGCGAGACCAGAAGCTACGATTGGCACAATGATCGGAGTAGATGTGACGCTACGTACATCTTCTTTTAAAGCAAGTGGGGTCTTAGCGCTAGTCTCCGTAGGAGTTACTGGAACAACAAATGGTGAGCCCGAGCCGGATCCGGAGCCAGAGCCAGAGCTTAAGATTAGATCCGCTGCTGCGTTACCAGTTGTAATGCTTGCAGTAGTTGCCGCAGTGCTATTGGTTGTATAGTTCCCCGCATCTACCCCACTGATTGCAATGCCTGTAACGCTAACGGCCTTATTAATACCAATAGAAGAGCTTGCGAAATTCGCTGCGGTATTACTAAGAGTGACCGCATCTCCACTAAATGCATTTGAACTGAGTGTTACAGCATCGGTAGTATTGCCGTCATAAACCTTATTAGTTCCAGTGGCGCTTACCGTTAATGCTGCCTTCGTAATGTTGGCAGTAGTCGTAGTGGTGGTATTGGCGGTATAGTTTGCGGCATCTGCCCCGGTAATGCTAATCCCGGTGACATTCACAGTCTTCGCGGTACCAACATTTTTATCGATGAAATTTGCTGCGGTATTAGCTAAGGAGACGGTATCGCCACTTAAGGGAGTTGCGCTTAAAGTAACAGCATCAGTTGTATTGCCGTCGTATACCTTATTAGTCCCGGTAGCGCTAACAGCTAATGTTGCCGGCGTGATATTTGCTGTAGTGGTTCCTGACGAAGCAAATAGAGCCAAATTAGTTGCGGTACCACCAAGGCTATATCCGGAATAACTAACTGCTTTTCCATCTCCAACATTCTTGTCATTAAAAGTGGCCGTGCCTGCATTCAAAGTCACTGCGCTAGCATCGGTTGGCGTACCCTTGAAGGTCATAGTAGCTGTGGTTGATTGATCATAAACTTTATTATTAGCTTGTGTAAACACCCAAGCTTTTATGTCTTTTAAGCCAACAATTTTTGTTGTATAAGCAGTTACTTCGGCAGTGGTATTCGCATAGGTTGCAGGATTAAAACGGATGATGGTGTTATTGGCTGAGATGCCTCCTGATCCTATGGTGACAGTACCCCCAGCAACTCCTGGCCCTGTTCCATCATTATCTGCATACAAGCTGACTGTGCCCACTCCTGCAGCTGTCGTTGCGGTTTGAACTGATACATTTCTATTAGCACGAAGTGTCATTGAGCCACCACCAGCAGTAGTGACTGTGCCCACCGTTAAATCTTGGCCTGAAGTCATATTTAGTTGTGTACCTGATCCGCTAGCGGTAATGTCACTTGTAGCAGTGATATTGCCGTTTGTGCTTGTGACATTGATTTGGTTGCCAAGACCACTTGCTGTAAGCGCGCCTCCGATGACAACATT
>CANBYN010000157.1 GCA_947373615.1 Burkholderiaceae bacterium
TTACGGCGATCCTTGTCCATACAGGGCTTGTCACTCATTTACAAAATTCCTAAAAAGGGTATTTATGGGTGGAAATTGCTTAAAGGTAGGATTTTAAAGTAAAAAGTAGGGTAAGCAAGAAAGTTATGGGGTTAATCTCGGGTTAATCTGTATCTAAACAAAAAAGGGAGCGTTTATGAGCGTTTTAAAGGAATTTCGGGACTTTGCCGTCAAAGGCAATGTAATTGATTTGGCAGTAGGTGTCATTATCGGGGGAGCCTTTGGAAAAATCGTGGATTCCCTTGTAAATGACCTCGTTATGCCCGTAATTTCGACGCTTTTAGGGGGGCATATTGATTTCACCAACCTTTTTTTAGTGCTTGGCCACATACCAGAGGGAGTACCTAGAACTTTTGACGCCCTTAAAAAAGCTGGTGTCCCCATTTTTGCCTACGGCAATTTCATCACCATCTCTATCAACTTCCTTCTCTTGGCTTTTGTGATTTTCCAAATGATTAAGATCGTCAACAAAGTTCGCGCATTAGATGCGCCGGCTGCGCCGCCCACCCCTGAAGACATTGTGTTGTTACGTGAAATACGTGACAGCCTCAAAAAATAATTACAAGCAAAGTTAAGCAAAAGATGTTGAATCGACTTTGGTTACTTTTTGCGCAAGCAGTAACCATTCTTTTGGCTGCTTGGTTCATCATTGCAACTCTCAAACCGAGTTGGTTAGTAAATACAAAAATGGATTCTTTAGTTGAGAGCGTGACTCTAAAAGAGGGCTCTTATGATGGCTCCGAAATTAGTCCGGGCTCCTATCATGAGGCAGTGAAGAAGTCGATGCCTGCTGTAGTCAATATCTTTACCAGCAAGACAGGAGCAAAACCTAGAGCCCGCAAAGGCAATGGCAGCAACCCTTCCGATCCTTTATTTAAATTCTTTTTTGGCGACCAACCTCCTGACGCTGAGCCCAGCTCTAGCCTAGGCTCGGGAGTTCTTGTTAGTCCAGAAGGAATTATTTTGACGAACCATCACGTCATTAGCGATGCCGATGATATTGATGTAGCTCTTTCTGATGGCAGAAAAGTCAAAGCAAAAATTATTGGTAGCGATCCAGAAACTGATATTGCAGTTTTAAAAATTGATGTCAAGCAATTGCCTTCGCCAATCACATTTGGAAAAATTGAGTCCGTAAATGTAGGTGATGTCGTTCTAGCAATTGGCAACCCTTTTGGAGTTGGTCAAACCGTTACTTCTGGAATAGTTTCGGCAATGGGTCGCGATCACGTTGGCATCAACACATTCGAAAACTTTATACAAACTGATGCTGCAATTAATCCTGGAAATTCTGGGGGCGCCTTAGTTGATACCCGTGGTAATTTAATTGGCATCAATACTGCAATTTATTCCAACAATGGTGGCTCAATGGGAATTGGGTTTGCAATTCCAGTCAATCTTGCCAAGCAAGTTATGGAGTCCATCTTAAGTAATGGGGGAGTGAGCAGGGGGTGGATTGGTGTAGAGCCGCAAAATCTCTCCAAGGAGCTCTCAGAGTCGTTAGGGCTAGCAGAAAATACTCAAGGAGTCCTACTATCTGGAGTTCTTGAAGGTGGGCCCGCCGCAAAAGGCGGAGTTCAACCAGGGGACGTGCTGACCGCAGTGAACGGAAATGGAACAAAAGATGTTAGACAGCTTCTGAATCAAATTGCACAAATTGGTCCTGGCAATGAAGCTACCCTCAAAATCTTACGCAAAAATAAAGAGCTAGAACTCAAAGTACAAACTGGCAAGCGCCCAAAACCAAAAATACAAAACCAATAGGAATCGCTTAGCCTGCAAGAATTTTAGACAAAAAGTCTTTTGCTCTTGGAGAGCGGGCCTCTGGGTTGCCGAAGAATTCATCCTTAGTGCAGTCTTCCACAATGTGCCCATGATCCATAAAGATCACGCGATTACTGACCTTACGCGCAAAGCCCATTTCATGAGTAACGCAGCACATTGTCATACCTTCATTGGCGAGCTTCACCATGACATCTAAGACTTCCCCAACCATCTCCGGATCAAGGGCGGAAGTAGGCTCATCAAACAACATCACTATTGGGTCCATACTCAAGGCACGAGCAATAGCTACCCTCTGCTGCTGACCTCCTGATAGCTGACCTGGAAACTTATCTTTTTGAGCGATCAATCCAACTCGCTCAAGATATTTCAAACCATGAGTTTTAGCCTCATCAGTTGATCGTCCCAATACCTTAATTTGAGCAAGCGTTAAATTTTCAGTAATGCTTAAATGAGGAAATAATTCAAAGTGCTGAAACACCATGCCAACATGAGAGCGTAACTTAGGTAAATTAGTTTTTGGGTCATGCAGACTAATCCCATTCACTGATATTTCGCCTGATTGAAATGGCTCTAAAGCGTTAATGGTTTTGATGAGGGTAGATTTACCGGAGCCCGATGGGCCGCAAATCACTACCACCTCCCCTTTTTGGATTGAGGTTGTGCAATCAGTTAAAACCTGAAAGGAGCCATACCATTTAGAAACGTTCTGAAGTTCAATCATGATGGTCTATATAGTTTGTAACGATAAATGAAAATTTTCTTTAGCGAATAATGGCGACTTTTGCCTGAATTGCTCGTACCGCTTTGGACAGCGAAAAACAGATCAAGAAATAAGTTGCAGCAGCCAAAATATAGGTTTCCATTGGACGACCATAATTTTTGCCTGCGATCTCGAAACCCTTGAGTAAATCGTATGCACCGATTGCATAAACTAAAGACGTGTCTTGAAACAGAATGATGGTCTGTGTCATGAAAACTGGAATCATATTTCTAAACGCTTGAGGCAAGACAACAAGGCGCATATTTTGCCCATATGTCATACCTAAGGCTTCGCCGGCATAAATTTGACCCTTAGGTACCGACTGGATGCCTGCCCTCACAATCTCAGAGAAAAAGGCAGCTTCAAATGCAATAAAAGTGATCGTTGCAGATAAGTCAGCACCTATTGGCCTGCCTATCAACATTGGAATTAATAAGAAAAACCACAAAATTACCATCACCAATGGAATAGAGCGCATAGTGTTTACATAAAATGTCGCTGGATATACCAAGGCAGGCTTACCAGAAAGCCTCATTAACGCCAAAAATGTTCCGACTACAATGCCGCCAACAGTTGCAATAACCGTTAGCTGAACGCTAAATACCAATCCCTTCAGAATATAATTTGTGAAGAGTTCCCAGTTGTAAAAACTTAGATCTAAGCTCAACATAGTGCTTCCATTTAGTGAGCCAAACTAGCATCATTTGATGCGGTAATAAAGCCAGGAATTCGACTACGCTTTTCAATCAGAGCCATTACTCGATTTACTGCAAAAGCAGAAAGGGCATATAACGCAGTTACCGCTAAATAGATTTCTACGCCATGTGATGTCTCTTCTTGAGCCTGCATAGCAAATAAAGTGAGTTCTGGAACAGAAACCGCAAAAGCCACTGAAGAGTTTTTAATAACGTTCATGCTTTCCGAAGTAAGCGGTGGAATAACAATGCGCAAGGCCATTGGCAAAATAACATAACGATAAGTTTGATAGGTATTTAAACCTAATGCAGTGGCTGCTGCACGCTGACCACTGGGCAAGGACTGAATTCCAGCGCGCACTTGCTCTGCTATACGTGCAGATGTAAAAAATCCAAGTGCAATACTAACTAACCAATAAGAAGGCAAGGCCTTTAGAGGCAAAACGAAGGCTGGAATAACGTGATACCAAAGAAATACTTGTACCAATACCGGGATATTTCTAAATAACTCCACCCAAGTGGTTGATCCCCTAACCAATATTCTGCTGAGCCGACCAGTATTTGGAAGGGTTCTAAGGGTACCCATCAGAGCACCCACAATCAAAGCAATCGCCAAACCAAGAGCTGCTACAGCCAAGGTCCAGCCCCATGCTTTCACCAGCCAATCTAGATAGCTGGGGTCTGCATTTTGACTAAGCCCAAAAATAGAGGAGAAGCAGTGTTCAACTACCTCTCCATCTAAGGTGCTTTTACAAAAAACGCCTAAATCTAAAGCCATGAATTATTTTTTCTGTTGATAGTCTTCTGCAGGCTTGTCATTCAAATTCGCCCAGGCATTTTTTGTAGCTGGGGATAATTCAAGACCAACCACAATGTTTTTAGGCGGGATTGGAGATAAGAACCACTTATTCCATAATCCAGGCATTTTGCCGTTGGCTACAATCTTCGCGATAGCTGCATTAACTGCCGCCTTAAATTCTGGGTCGTCCTTACGAACCATAATTGCAATAGGTTCCGTACTTAAAACTTCACCAACAATCTTGTAGTCTTTTGGATTTTTAGCATTAGCAATATTACCCGCCAAGATTGAACCATCCATAACGAAGGCATCAGCGCGACCAGATTCAAGCAGTAGAAAACTGTCAGCATGATCTTTACCAAAAACTTCCTCAAAATTTACACCATTCGCTTTTTCGTGCTTACGTAAAAGCTGAACTGAGGTAGTGCCGGTAGTGGTAGCTACTTTTTTGCCAGCCAATTGAGAAATGGAGGTGATGCCTGAATTTGCTTTTACAGCAATACGCACCTCCTCAACATATAAAGTATTGGCAAATCCAACGTCTTTGGCACGATTCGCATTATTGGTAGTGGTGCCACACTCGATATCCACAGTACCGTTTTGCACCAAAGGAACTCGATTTTGGGAAGTAACGGGCTGGTAATTAATGCGCAAAGTGCTCATCCCCAACTTATCTTTAATATCTCCCAAAATCATGCGGCAAATCTCAACGTGGTAGCCATCAAAGCGGCTATCGCCCGTGGTGTAAGACATTGGGATAGAGGATTCTCGGACCCCCATGGTCACCGCTCCAGAAGATTTGATTTTATCCATAGT
>CANBYN010000158.1 GCA_947373615.1 Burkholderiaceae bacterium
GTGCCGATTCAATGGCTGAAGCTGCTACTAAGGTAGTTGCTGCTGTTGCCAAAAACAAATAATCCAGGAATTTCAACATGTCTATTTTGATCAATAAAAACACCAAAGTTATTACACAAGGCATTACTGGTAAAACCGGTCAGTTCCATACCGAGAAATGTCAGGAATACGCGAATGGAAAAAACTGTTTTGTCGCTGGTGTAAATCCAAAAAAAGCTGGCGAATCTATTTTTAACATCCCAATTTATGCAACCGTTAAAGAGGCTGCTCAGCAAACTGGCGCTACAACCTCTGTAATTTATGTGCCGCCTCCAGGTGCCGCTGCTGCTATCTGGGAAGCGGTAGAGGCCGATCTGGACTTCGTTATTTGTATAACTGAAGGAATACCAGTGCGCGACATGCTTGAAGTGCGCAATAAAATGCATGCTAAGGAAGCTGCTGGCGGTAAGAAGACTTTATTGCTGGGCCCTAACTGTCCAGGCATTATTACTCCTGAGGAAATTAAGATTGGCATCATGCCTGGCCATATCCATAAGAAGGGCCGTATTGGCGTGGTAAGTCGTTCTGGTACATTGACTTATGAAGCTGTTGGTCAATTAACAGCCATCGGCTTAGGCCAATCAACAGCAGTTGGTATCGGCGGGGATCCAATTAATGGCTTGAAGCACATTGACATCATGAGAATGTTCAACGAAGATCCTGAAACTGATGCCGTCATCATGATCGGTGAAATCGGAGGCCCTGATGAGGCTGAGGCGGCTCGTTGGTGCAAAGAGAATATGAAAAAGCCAGTAGTTGGCTTTATTGCTGGTGTAACAGCTCCTGCAGGTAAACGCATGGGTCATGCTGGAGCATTGATTTCTGGCGGTGCTGATACTGCTGATGCAAAACTTGCTGTGATGGAAGAGTGCGGTTTTAAGGTAACTCGTAACCCATCTGAAATGGCTGCCTTATTAAAAGCCATGTTGTAATTAGGTAATTAAAAAGGATGCTGATAAATCAGCATCCTTTTTGGTAGTACTTGGTAATTAAAAATATAAAAAGTAGGGAGACAATTCATGGATTTATCAATATTTTCAGGCCCCGCATTTTGGGCGGCTCTTCTTTCAATTATTGTTGCTAATATTTTGTTATCAGGAGACAACGCTGTTGTCATTGCATTAGCATCTCGCAATCTTCCCCCTCATCAGCAAAAGAAAGCGATCTTCTGGGGAAGTGCAGCAGCAATCATTTTGCGTGTGATTTTAACCATTACCGCAGTGCAACTCCTTTCATTACCCTATTTAAAAATTGTCGGCGCCGTTCTATTGATATATATCGGCGTCCAATTACTCGCCGATAGTGATGAAGAGGCTGAGATGGATGGCAGCTCTAATATTTGGGGGGCTATTCGCACAATCTTGGTGGCCGATTTGTTGATGAGTTTGGATAACGTCATTGCAGTCGCTGCTGCAGCTCAAAAAGGACCTGAAGAGACTCGTTTTGTCCTTCTTATTATTGGCCTTGGACTTTCCATTCCATTAATTATTTTTGGCAGCACGATGCTTTTGAAAGTGATGGATCGCTTTCCAGTAATCATTACCTTGGGTGCAGGCTTACTAGGTTTATTGGCGGGCGGAATGTTGGTTGAAGACCCTGCAATTAAAGATTCCATTCAAGATGCCATGGAGGATGCCCACATGCTATTTGAAGGCATTGGTGTCGCAATTGTGATTCTTCTTGGAACGTATTTGAAGAAAAAGAATGCCAATAAAGAGAGATAAATTTCTTCTTAATAAATAAAAAAGCTGGTTTTGATCTCCAGCTTTTTTATTTATTCCGCCTTCCATTCCCCAGACTTGCCGCCACTCTTTTCAAGTAGTGTGATGTCACCCATTACCATGCCTCGGTCTACTGCTTTGCACATGTCATAAATTGTAAGGAGGGCAATTTGGACGGCGGTTAAGGCCTCCATTTCTACACCAGTTGGCCCAGTTGTTTCTGCCCTAACTTGACAAGTTATGCTGCTGCTCTTCTGATCAAACTGGAATTCGAGGCTAACGTGAGTTAGCGCTAAAGGATGGCATAGTGGAATCAGATCCGATGTTCTCTTGGAGGCTTGAATGCCTGCTATTCTGGCTATTCCTAATACATCCCCCTTTTTATTGGTGCCCGCCTCAACCATTTTGAAGGTATCAGAAAGCATTGAAATCTTGCCGGTTGCAATGGCAATTCTATGCGTGCTGGCTTTATCACCAACATTTACCATGTGGGCTTGTCCGCTAGCGTCAAAATGAGTTAGTTTATTCATGGTATAAGTTTTACCATATGGTTATGCAAGAAATAAAGTCCGCTCATAAACCTTCCTTTTTAAGACGTATTTTGGCTGCTCAGTTGATAATGGCTTTGGCATCTACTAGCGTTTCGCCACTATTTGCGGCATCGCCTACTGGAGATGTTTCTGTGGAGGGGAATTCTGCCGCCATTCAAAATATCGGTCGGGCAATGCAGTCGCCGGAAGCGCGTCCTGCAAATGCGCCTACTCGAACTTCCATGCAAGGCCAGCCAAACATTGTATTACCAGACATGGGTGATCCAGGTGGAGATGCTTTAAGTCGCATTGATGAGCGTAAATATGGTGAACTCATTATGCGCCAGATAAGGCCGGATGTAGACTATTCCAATGACTTACCTCTATATGATTTTCTCAATCAAATGGAACGCCGTCTGTTACAGGCTGCTAAAAAGTTACAGCTTGGCGGAGCTAATGAGCAAGGTAGTGGTGCTTATAACTTTGAAATATTTGCAGTTAAAGATAGCAGTATTAATGCGTTTGCTTTGCCGGGTGGGTTTATAGGATTTCATACTGGTTTAATTGTGAGTGCAGAATCTGACTCAGAGGTAGCCTCGGTCATGGGTCATGAGACTGGGCATGTTTTGCAGCGACACCTAGCTAGACAGTTAGATAAGCAGACTACCAATACAATGATTGCTTTGGCTGGCATCTTATTGGGTGCCTTAGCCGCTTCTCGCAACCCTTCTGCTGCTGCTGGGTTGATGCAAGGAGGTCAGGCAGCTGCAATCAATAATCAATTGTCATATTCCAGAGATGCAGAGCGTGAGGCAGATCGTGTTGGCTTTCAAATCCTTGATGCTAGTGGTTACGATGTAAACGGTGCACCAGGTTTTTTTCAGCGCTTACAAAAAGCAACTGGCATCATGGATAAAGGGGTCCCTACCTATGTTCGCACCCACCCCTTAACAACGGATCGAATTGCCGATATGCAAGATAGGGCACGAACAGTTCCTTCGCGTAATGTACCTACGGCAGTCGAGTTCTACTTTATTAAAGCAAGAGCTCGTATGGAACAGTCTGGAACATCTAGTGGAATGTATGATCTAAAAAATATTTTTGAGGGTCTTAGTAAGCAAGCGCCTATTGGAAAGCAGTTAGAAGGATTTTATGGGCTAGCTTTAATTGCGCAGCGCCAAGGAAAAATTGAGCAGGCCGAAGCAGATTTACAACAGGCCCGCAATCTAATGCAGAAAGCTAGCGCTCCTGGCTCTCCTATTCAGAAGCAGAGTCTTTCCTTGGATATCACAGCATCAGAGCTAGCCCTGGCAAAGGGTAGGAATGAAGAAGCATTGCAAATTGCTCAAGCAACCTTGCGAGCATATCCACAATCCTATGCCGCAGGTTATGCGATGATTAATGCGTATTTGAAATTAGGCCGTACCAATGACGCAATTACATGGCTAAAAGCTCGTACAAGATTACAGCCCAATGAGGTTGTATGGTGGGATTTGCTTTCCAAGTCTTATGATCAGGCGCAAAATGTGCCAATGCGACATTACGCTCTCGGTGAAAAATACGCTCTTGAGGGGGCTTGGCCATCTGCTATTGAGCAGCTAAAAATTGCTCGGTCTGCAGGAGGTGCGGACTATTATCAGGGTTCCAGTATTGATGCGCGTTTACGAGAAATGCAAAGACAATATCAAGATGAACTCAAGGAACAGGGCAAGCAAATGCCAGGCTAAGACAATGGGTTTTCAGTAGGTTTTGTGATGTAATTGAAGCGGGCACCAAGCTCATTAGAATGAATGGGCTCTAAGGGTAATTGCTTTTCGTGCCAGATCCAGGATCCACCAAAACTGCATGCTTCTTCACGAAGTTTTACGAACTCAGAAAAGTGGACAAGGTCATGATCATGCAACAGCGCCACGCTTGGGCTTCTTTCTTTGGTAAATGAACGGCTATCTAGATATTCATAAATTGTTTTATTAATTAAGCCAACAATATAAATATTGCCGCGCTCATCGCTCAATGCAGCGCTCGGATCAATACTCACTCCGCATTGAGTTCCCAGCTCCCACCCTTGATCGCATGGGTTAATGCGTGCTATCCAAGGCGTGGCATCTAAGCTAATGAAGACTCTTTGGGGGCCATTTTGAAAAAAGTATCTACCCAAGGTATCACAGGCGTAATTTCTGGAAATGAACGCATTTAATGCGGCATGCTGAATTACTTGACCTGGTAATTGATTTTTCTGTGCGAATTCATCGCGCATTCGCCAATGACCGCGGCGATCTAAGGCAAGCCATCCAAAGCAATCGGGCACATTAGGCCACTTAATGAGCGATCGAAGTACTTGCTCATCCATGGATTAGTTAATGCAATCCATGTGGCGTGGAGGGGGCATCAAACGAATCTTCAGTAGAGCGGCTGGCATGTAAGTGAGCAATACGCCAGCCCTGACTATCTTGCAAAAGAATTAGAGTAATGTTGAGAAAAAACTCAGCCTCAATTTGGTCGGATCTTAAGTGAACAGCCTCGGTGGTGTCATATACAGAAGCACCTAGAACGGAGTGGCTGATACAAGC
>CANBYN010000159.1 GCA_947373615.1 Burkholderiaceae bacterium
AATACCCGCTTTAATAAAACGCTCTTTCATTTCAAGGGTACTCAAGACTTTGAGAACCGTTGCACTCAAAGTCTGGATCACTTCGGGTGGGGTGCCACGGGGTACAAAGAAGCCTTGCCAAAGGGCGATTTCATAACCTTTGACTCCAGACTCTTGGATTGTTGGTAATTCAGGAGCACCTACAAAGCGCGTTTTGCTAGTAACCGCTAAAGCCCTCGCTTTATCGCCTTGATATAAAGGCAGCCCAACAGGCATACCAGCAAAATAGAAATCAATTTGACCGCCCACTAAATCAGTTGCTGCAGGAGAGCCGCCTTTATAAGGAACGTGGATGGCCTGCAGACCGGTAGTGGCCAGAAATAGCTCACCAGCCATATGATCTGAGTTGCCAATACCAGATGAGCCAAAGCTTAGCTTGCCAGGATTTGCTTTGAGCATGGCAATCAGGTCGGCTACGGTTTTGGCTTTGGATTCTTTGCCGACGATCAGAATGTGTGGGGTAGCTGAGACTCCCACCACAGGAATTAAATCTTTTTGCCCATTAAAAGGCAGACGAGGATTGGCCGCCACATTAATGGCTAATCCATTTTGCGCAAATAATATGGTGTATCCATCTGGGGTACTTTTGGCAACGGCATCCGCTGCTAAGCTACCAGCTGCGCCACCTCTATTTTCAACAATGACAGGTTGCTTTAAAGCAATGCTTAAATCATTGGCCACTAATCTACCGGCAATATCGGTAGAGCTGCCTGGGGCATAACCAACAATCATTTTGATAGGCCTATCAGGATAGGCTGCAAAAGCAGTATTGAATCCGCCTAGTACCATTACCGCTAACAACAACTGCTTTTTTATATTTGTAAACATCTTGTCTCCTCCAAATGATTCAGAGTTTTAATGGTGCGATATTGCACTCATTGGCACAACTATTCAGTGAAGCTAATAATTCAGGGGTTAACGGGATTCCAGTTTGCATGCGCTGGGCTATCGTTTTTGCAGCTCCTTCACCAGGTACGCGAATTTCTTTTACGCCTGGCAAGGTAGACGAATTCTTTAAATCGTTTACTAAGGTGATGACGCGTTCAATGAAGGCATCTTTATCTCCAAATGCACTAGGATCAACAGCAATAATAGTTTGTCCCGTATTGGTAATGAGATCGTGATGCGCATTAAAGTCGATCGTACTTTTACCCACTGCCGCATTATTTAAGCTGCCTGCAAGTAAGCCAATCATGACCGCTAAACCATAGCCTTTGTAACCGCCAATGGGCAATAAGGAGCCTTCACTCGATTTGGTAGGGTCTGTTATGGGCTGTCCTTGACGATCAATCATCCAATTATCGGGAATGGATTCGCCTTTTTGGGCTGCCACCTTTACCTTGCCGTATGCGGCAACGGTAGTAGCAATGTCCAGTAACACCATTGGATGATTGCCTGTAGGAACGGCAATCGCAATCGGATTGGTCGAGAGTAAAAGATCAATGCCACCCCAAGGGGCCATATGATTTGCATTCCCCACTGCCATATAAATACCCACTAAACCAGCATCAGCTAATTTACGAACGTATACCGATGCTGCGCCAGAGTGATTGCCATAGTGACTGCCAATCCAGCAGACGCTATGTTGCTTTACTTTTTGTATCGCTACTTCTACGGCCTTATTCATCACTAAATGGCCCAGTGCATTGTCACCATTAATGAGGGCTGTAGCTCCACTTTCTTTTTCAATGCGAATATCGGGGTGAAGGTTGATGCCTCCCGCACGAATTCGTTTGAGATAGGCAGGCAGGCGGAATATGCCATGGCCGTCGGCACCCGCAAGATCAGACTCCACCATCAACTTAGCAACTAAATCGGCATCGACCTTAGGAACTTGGACAGACTGAAAAGCGTTGGAGATGAAGCTTTGTGCGGCTTCAATAGATAGGTATTTGATTTGAGGGCTCTGCATTTAAATCTCCGCACTCGTTTTGAATTCCATACTGTAAACATATTTTTCCTGAGGATGATAGGTGACAGTCACTTCAAATATTCGGTCTTGATCGTCAAAATAGCGACGAATGATCACCAGACAGGGGTGATTGGTTTCTAGACTTAATCGTTGCGCTACCTCTGCGGGGGCTCCAGCGGCGTACACATCTACACTGGCGCGATTAATTTTAAGGTCATACTTTTTTTCAATCTGCTCAAACACCATCACTTGTGTATGTTCTGGATCAGAGCTTAAAGAAGCAAACTGGGGCAGAATATAAATATCCGTCGAAGCAATAATTTCATTAGCGTCATGGCGCTTACGAACACCGCCAATGTGATACCAAGATGAGCCCATTGCACAGCCTAGAGTCTGACTTAAAGCAGCATTTAACTCAATGTACTCTTCAACTAGATTAACGCGATAGGTATTTCTGGGGTAACTCAAAATATCGACGGGGGAGTTAAAACTTTGCGTAAACTTTCTGAGCTTTTGCCGAGAGATGACTTGGGTAGGCGCACCTTGACGTCGAAAAATTAAACCATTCGTTTCTAAAATCCGCAAGGCATGCCGCAAGGTATGCCGACTTGCTTGAAATCGGTTGCTCAGGTCTGCCTCTGAGGGCAGGGCTGAGCCAACAGCCCAGTCGCCGTTAAATATATGCTGCTCTAGCGTGTTGGCCAGAGACTGATATAACGGTAACTGGGTAGCCAATTTAGGATTGTCCGAACATCTTTTTACCAGCTACTGGTAAACGGGCCTTCAAAATATCCCCAGAGAGAGATTCAGTGATATACAGATCTTTTCCGTCAGCGCCACCAAAGCACATATTGGCTAAGTGATGGTGATGAGGATTTTCAGAGTAGATCAAATGGGTTGGCAGCATATTGTTATCAAATCTCCAGATACCAATCCCTAGATGGCAAACGAGTAAGCCATTTTCCGAATCCATTTCAATGCCATCAGGACCTGCTACACCGCCAGTCAATTGAACAGCAACACCGGTTTTAGAAACAGAACCGTCTGCCATTAAAGGCAAGCGCCAAATCTGTTGTGAACGGGTTGCTGCCACAAATACATGTTTCTCCTGAGTGTTTAAGGTAATGCCATTGGGGCTTGGCACATTCAGAGCAAGACGATCTAGCTGACCATTGGCACGCAGTCTAAAGACGCGTCCTGTTGGATCGGCAATCCCAGTTTGCCCTTGGTCTGTGAAATACAGATCGCCATTTGATGCGAAATGCAGGTCATTCAAACCCTTAAAGTTTTCGCTATACATCGAGCCTAAGATGGTTTCAATTTTTCCAGTCTTAGGATCAAGGGCCAACAGACCCATTTTGTAGTCACAAATAAAGGCGCGACCATCTTTGTGGAACTTTAAGCCATTCGGCCAACCATCATATTGGGTAACCAATTCCCAGTCGCCTTTGGGAGTAATGCGGAAGATGCGACCAAATGGAATATCTACAAACCATAAATTTCCTTCGCGATCAAAGGAGGGTCCTTCTAGGAAACACTCCACTTCTTGATTTTGACGATTGGGATCTGACCAACCCGTACGAGATTTCTTTCTAAATTTATCTGGCATCGTCATAAAGACTTCAGTCTTAATTTTCTCAACTGGCTGGAAAGGGTTATGCATGGTCATGTAGAGGCTCCTATTTAGGTTATACGGACAAGATACGAATCAATTGCAACCATTAAACCATAAATAGTGATACTCTGATGCATTATTAAAAGTAATGCTGAATGATCCATTTAACTTATCCGTATAGGTTTGCGATGAAAAAAACTGTCGTAGTAATTGGCACTGGGATTATGGCCGCAGGAATCGCTGCTGGCTTTATTGCTCAAAGTATCCCCGTGATCATTTTGGGTCGCTCTAAAGAAAAGGCCGATGCCTGTTTAGAAAAAGCAGTCCAATTAGCGCAAAAAATTGGACTAGCTGGTGAGAATGCCCAAAAAAACGCATCTCAAATTATTGAAGATCAATTTACAGGCCTGATGGAGACCTGGAGTGATTGGAGTCAATGTCAGTGGGTCATTGAAACCATTGCAGAAAACCTTCAGGTGAAACAAACTGTCTTTGCCTATTTGGACACAGTAGTTCCCCCGCATATACCTATTGGTAGCAATAGCTCTGGCTTTCCAATAACCAAAATTGCTCAAGGACTATCTACTGCCAATCGGATGATGGGAGCGCATTACTTTATGCCAGCAGAAGTGGTCCCATTGGTTGAAATTGTCATGGGAGAAAAGACCGACTTGCAATTTGCTCAGCAGGTTTACGACTTATATAAAGCCGTTGGTAAGAAACCGGTATTAGTTAAAAAAGATATTCCGGGATTTTTAGCTAACCGGATCCAACATGCGTTGATGCGAGAAGCACTTTCCCTGGTACAGGAGGGTATTGCTAGCCCAGAAGATATTGATGATGCAGTCAAATATAGCTTTGGATTTCGTTACGCTGCAGTAGGTCCCATGACCCAAAAAGAAATTTCTGGATGGGATGGAATGGCGAACGCTGCCAAAGAAATCTATCCATCACTATCGAACATTACCGCTTTGCCACCTGTCGTTCAAAAACTCATGAGCGAAGGCAAGACCGGAATGAAAGCAGGAGAGGGTTTTCGTAAATGGACTGCCGAGCAAATCAAGCAGGTTTCAGAATCTTATTCCCGCAGATTAAAAGCCGCCTTTGATGTTCTTAATATTGAATGATTGAATATCCTGGCGCAATTGCTGCTTTGAGTAATTCTGGATCTGGCGTAATGCCAACACCGGTAGCATTTAACTGGGCTACATCAATGTGGCCCCGTTTTGCTGAGAGTGGATTTTTGCAGATATCAA
>CANBYN010000160.1 GCA_947373615.1 Burkholderiaceae bacterium
CCTAAACTCACTATTGCCAATATGATCAATATGGCAACTAAACCTCGCTGGTGCATGGGAATGGCGATGACTCCCCGTAGAACCTTTCGAAATATCGTTGGGCATGCCACAGGGGTTGGCAACATGTCTTCCCTTTCCTCGTGGACGGCAGAGCAATTTGATCCCAGCCTAAGCTGGAATGATGTGGAATGGATCAAAAAACTGTGGGGCGGAAAACTTATCATTAAAGGTATTTTGGATGAAGGCGATGCTCGCTTAGCCGCCAATTCTGGCGCGGATGCATTAATTGTATCCAACCATGGTGGCCGTCAATTGGATGGTGCAATATCTAGCATTCAGGCGCTTCCCGGAATTGTTGATGCAGTCGGTAAAGATATTGAAGTCTGGATGGATGGTGGCATTCGCTCAGGCCAAGATGTATTAAAGGCATGGGCATTAGGCGCTCGCGGCACCATGATTGGTCGTCCTTTCCTATATGGCTTGGGCGCTATGGGTGAGGCAGGTGTCACCAAATGTTTAGAATTAATTCACAATGAACTAGATATCACCATGGCATTTACCGGTCATCGCGATATTCAGAACGTTACTAAAGACATCTTATACCCGGGGACCTTCTAAATTTTGCATCTTCTCAACCACCCTGGGATCGTCTTTGGGATCTCATTCGTCGCTCTAGCTTTTTCTCTTTGGCTTGGGCATCGAATACTTAATCGTAATCGCCCAAGAGATTCTGAAAGCACTCAGGATCTTGGCGTAGTCCAAACAGCGACACTCACCTTGCTAGGTCTCATTATTGGCTTTACATTTTCTATGGCAATAGAACGCTATGATCAACGTAAAGTTCTTGAGGAAGCTGAAGCTAACGCAATTGGGACAGAATATTTGAGAGCTGATTTGCTTTCAAGCAAATCCTCGGCAAGAACAAAAGACCTCTTAAGCCAATATTTGGATCAGCGCATCCTGTTTTACGCCAAACAAAGTCCCGAGAAATTAAAGGATATCAATCAAAGAACAGGTGAATTACAAAATGCCCTCTGGATTGAGGTTGCCTCTAACGCGCACACTCAAGCCAACCCTATTATTGCTTTAGTAATTTCTGGGATGAATGATGTTCTAAATTCCCAAGGCTATACTCAGGCTTATTGGTGGAATCGCATTCCTTCTGCAGCCTGGGGCCTTATGGTACTCATAGCATTTTGTGCTAACTTTTTAGTCGGTTATGGCGCTCGCAACTTCAATAAGAGTGTTGGGGTATTAATGATCTTTCCACTAGTGGTATCCATTTCTTTTTTCTTAATTGCCGATATTGATAGCCCTAGAGGCGGTGTTATTCGCATTGAACCTAAAAATTTAATGACTTTAAAAAACACATTAAACCCTCAAGTAGATCTTTCACCTTCGTCTGCCAGCAATCATTAAGTTTCACCACCTTAGGCGGTATATATGAAACGAGTAGTAGATGTCTTTAAAAACCGGGGCCGCGAACTAGTCTGGACCTATGTTATTGATCTTCAAAATGATGATGAATTTCATCCTGGTCAAATTGATTTTGAAGTTGAGGCCCTTAGACTTTCTCAAATTGATAAAAGAGGTCTCGCCAATGAGCTCAGCGCCAAGGTACGGCTTAATAATTAATTTCTGGCGATCCAAGCCAACGGAAAGTCACCCTCTATTAACTAGACCGCTAATAAATCTTATTATTTTTGGAATTTCTTGAGACTGCACTCTACTTTTTAATGAGCATTCATGAATTGGTGACATTGTGGCAAAATTTCACCCTGAAGGGCAACGTACTTCGTCGTTCCTTAAATAAGATTAAAGAAGATATCTAGGAGCAATCACCAATGAAGCCGCTAAGCAAGAAAGCCAAGATGGCAATAGGCTGGACGGTCCTAATGACGGTAGTGGGTACTGCCATGCTGCATCAATGGCAATTCTTCGCCATGGGTTGCGCATCTGTCGCCTTTCTTCTTGTGGCAAATCATTACGATCTATTAAAAGATCCTGAAGATAAAAAATAAACCTCCACTTTTAAGGAGTCGAGGTTTATTAATCAACTCAATAGCTAGTGTTTAGAGGGTCGGATAGTCTATATAGCCAGCTTCCTTGCCACCGTAAAAGGTAGCGCGGTTATATGAATTCAAGGAAGCGCCCTGCTTAAAGCGTTCCGCCAAATCTGGATTAGAAATATACAGTCGACCATAAGCCACGGCATCAGCCAATCCCGCTTCAAGAACTTTCTCACCCATAGCTTGGTCATACCCTCCAGCCGTAATAAATTTACCCTGGTAAGCAGCTCGGAATATTTCGGAAGTAATTGGTGCCTCCTCTAAAACCTGCTCACCACCACCAGCGCTAGTTGCGCGAGGCTCAATCATATGTAAGTAGGCCAACTCATATTGATTTAGTTTTTTAATGACCGCAGTAAACAATGCAACCGGATCGCTATCTGACATATCGTTAAAAGTGCCATAAGGAGAAAGACGTACACCCACTCGATCGGATGAAAACACCTTACATACAGCCTCAATGACTTCACCCAACAATCGCAAACGATTTTCAATGGTTCCTCCATATTGATCGGTGCGCTGATTAGTCTTGTCTTGCAAGAACTGATCAAGCAAGTAGCCATTTGCTGAGTGAATTTCAACACCATCAAACCCTGCAGCTTTTGCATTTTGAGCGGCCAATTCAAATTCTTTTAGCACTCGTGCGATATCTTCAAGACTCATTGCCTTTGGTATTTCGTAGTCATGCAATTTCCAATCAGCGCCATATGTTTGACCTGCAGCTGCGATTGCTGAGGGCGCTTCAGGAAGACCCTGCTCTGGATGCAAAGAAGAATGAGAAATGCGCCCAACATGCCACAACTGCGAAACAATCGAGCCCCCTTTTGCGTGAACTGCATCAACAATCTCTTTCCAAGCGGCCGTTTGATCTGCTGAGTAGATGCCTGGAGTTGCCGGATAACCCTTGCCTAAAGGTGAAATTTGGGTGGCCTCAGTAATAATCAATCCAGCACTTGCGCGCTGTTCATAGTAAATCTTAGCAAGAGGATTAGGCACATCACCAGCAATAGCACGCATTCTAGTTAGCGGCGCCATAACAAGACGATTCTTTAGTCGAATAGACCCAAAACTTACTGGAGTAAACATAATTTCTTTGCCTGACATTTGATGCCTTTTTAATGAGTGGTGATAAAGATCGATAAATGTAACAAGATTTCTGTAAATCTGCTGTACGCTAACCCAATCAAGTCGCTTTATGAATGCGGCTAGTTTTGAATCCCCCTTTGAATCGCTCCTCAATGCACTTTGCTAGCGCAGTAAATTCTTCTAGATGAGCGGTAGATGATCTAGCCACCAATGCGATTACGCGCTTTGGGGCGGGAGCTGCCAAAGGCTTTGCATGCAATTCAGTATGCTCCAGCAGGCCTCCCTTGACCGCCATCTCTGGCAATAACGCAATACCGAATCCAGACTCAACCATTTGCAACAATGTTAATAAACTGGTTGCTTCCATGCCATCTGCCTTGCGTATATCGGACTTATTACAAGCCTGCAAGCTATGTTCCCTTAAGCAATGTCCTTCCTCTAATAAAAGTAGACGTTCTGCCATCTTGGCTGGCAGAGTCACATCTTTACCTTTCAGCGCTGGATCATCTTCTCTAGCCACCAGCCAAAACTCATCATTAAACAATTCTTTTACCAATAATCCGCTGACATCATACGGCAATGCAATGAGTGCAAAATCTAATTGATGGTCTGCAAGGCGAGCTAATAGATTAGCAGTCAGGTCTTCTCTAAGCGTAATTTTTAGTTCTGGAAATCTTTCCCGAATATTAGGCAATACGCTGGGCAATAAAAATGGCGCGATCGTTGGAATCACTCCCAAACGTATCGTAGCTGTCATTGGCTTACCTGTTGCACTCGCATACTCCACTAAATCTTCAGAAGCGGCCAAAATGACTTTTGCACGTTCTAGCACTTCTATGCCTATGGGAGTGAGTGACACACTCTGACGATCGCGCTCTACCAGCCGAACACCTAATCCTTCCTCTAATTCTTTAAGGCCAGCACTCAGGGTGGATTGACCAACAAAACAGGCCTCGGCAGCACGTGTGAAATTAAGTTCTTTAGTTAGCGCTAAGAAATAGCCCAACTGCCTTAAGGAAGGTAAATAAGCCATTAGGCCTCCTCATCGATTATTTCGATAAATAATAACATTATTAATCATTGGACTGATATATGATTCGCTTACAAAATGCATTCCATGGTTGAGCAAATTTGGACCAATTGATTCAACACACTTTTTCAACATTGTTATAAAGGAAATAAAAATGGCACGTCCCGAAATTAAAACAATCCAAAATTTGGAGTCTGCGTTTGCTGGCGAGTCTATGGCTCACATAAAATATCGTTACTTTGCCAAATTAGCGCGTGCTGCTGGCGACGAAGAAACAGCTAAGATCTTTGAAGCCACTGCCGAACAAGAAGTAATGCACGCTTTTGGCCACTTAGATTTACTTTACCCCGCCAATAGCATCTCCCCTACCCGAGCATTAGAAATTGCAATCGAAGGTGAGACTTACGAATACACCGAAATGTATCCAACGTTTCGCAAGACAGCAGTTGAAGAAGGCAATGCCGCAGCGGTTCAAGAGATTGATGAGCAAATTGCGGAATCCAAAGAACATGCTGAGCAATTCCAAGCCATTTTAGTTAAAGCAGCAAAACGCTTTGCAGCCTTGGCAAATGTTGAAGAGCGTCATGCAAATCACTACAAGCAAGCCCTAGAAAAAGCTAAGGTCTTTGCAGCTTA
>CANBYN010000161.1 GCA_947373615.1 Burkholderiaceae bacterium
AGTGCATAGACTCATCGCGAAGGATGTATTGATACTGCTCAGCAGCACCCGTCATTTTGTTTTGACGACCCATTGCAAGTATTTGCGTAAAACCAACATAAAAGAACAATCCTTCCATCACGCAAGCAAAAACTATGAGTGAGCGGAGCAATGTTTGATCAGTTTCTAATGTTCCAGTCTTGAAATTTGGATTAGTAAGTACATCAATATAAGGAATTAAGAACTCATCTTTAGCGCGAATTGAGTCGATCTCGTGATAAGCATTAAAGATTTCGCCCTGATCTAAACCCAAAGATTCAACAATATATTGGTATGCATGAGTATGAATTGCTTCTTCAAAAGCCTGGCGCAATAGATATTGACGGCATTCTGGAGCTGTAATGTGGCGATAAGTACCCAAAACAATATTATTTGCAGCCAAAGAATCAGCGGTAGTAAAGAAACCTAAATTACGCTTAATGATTCGACGCTCATCTTCTGTGAGGCCATTCGGATCTTTCCAAAGCGCGATATCGCGGTTCATATTGATCTCTTGTGGCATCCAATGATTTGCGCAACCTGCTAAATATTTTTCCCAAGCCCACTTATATTTAAATGGAACGAGCTGATTTACATCAGTTTTAGCATTAATCACACGCTTATCTGCAGCATTTACACGATGTGCCACGCCGCCAGATAAGCTTGCGGCCTCTAACGGCGAAGGAGCCACGGCTTGCGGCGCCATTGCAACTTGATCTGGCTGCGGACGTTGTGGCTCGACTACAACTGGCTGCAGTGCAAGGCCAGCTTTCGCTAGCGCTGGAGCAACTTCCTCATCCCAATTCAACATAACTTTCTCCTCAATTTCTTTTATTTCTAAGCAATAAGCAAATTGCTTATTGGCATGCTTCACATTCTTCAAAGCCAGCATCACCTGGGCGCATTGTGCAAACTGGACCATCCGCTTCTTGCGCAGAGACTGCATCTGTTCCGTTCACGCCGCCACCACTAGAAACCGAGTTCAATTGACCGCTAGTAACAGTTGATTTCTCAACGTGAGTGGCGGCCATTGTGCGAAGGTAATAGGTTGTCTTCAGGCCACGCAACCATGCCAACTTATAGGTGTCATCCAATTTCTTGCCAGATGCCCCACCCATGTAGATATTCAATGATTGAGCTTGATCGATCCACTTCTGACGACGGGAAGCCGCTTCAACCAACCAACTTGGCTCCACCTCAAAGGCGGTGGCGTATAAATCGCGCAAATCTTGAGGAATACGATCGATCTTAGACAGAGTGCCATCAAAGTACTTCAAATCTGCAATCATCACTTCATCCCACAGGCCGCGATCCTTTAAATCACGTACTAAATACTCATTTACTACTGTGAATTCACCGGAAAGATTGGATTTCACGAATAAGTTTTGGAATGTAGGCTCGATACAAGCAGAAACACCAATGATGTTAGAAATAGTTGCTGTAGGTGCAATTGCAACGCAATTGGAGTTACGCATACCAAATTGCTTGATGCGAGCTCGTAACCCACTCCAATCCATAGTTGATGAGTTATCCACTTCTACATAGCCACCTCGCTCAGCCGCCAACATTGCCACCGTATCTTGCGGGAGAATGCCTCGATCCCATAAAGATCCTTTATAGGTGCTGTACACGCCACGCTCTTCAGCCAACTCATTAGATGCTTGATAGGCGTAATAGCAAACCGCTTCCATTGAAGAGTCTGCAAATTTCACAGCTTCATCGCTAGCGTAAGGAATGCGTTGCATATGCAAGCAGTCTTGAAAGCCCATAATGCCCATACCGACTGGACGGTGCTTCAGATTGGAATTACGTGCCTTAGCAACGGCGTAGTAATTGATATCGATCACGTTATCCAACATGCGCATCGCAGTCCGCACAGTTCTTTGGAGCTTTTCGTGATCCAAAATCATCTTGCCTTGGGCATCGGTAGTCATGTGGGCCGTCAAATTCACAGAACCCAAGTTGCAAACGGCGATTTCACTCTCATTGGTATTGAGAGTAATTTCAGTGCACAAATTGGAGGAGTGCACTACACCAATGTGTTGTTGTGGGCTACGAATATTGCAAGGGTCTTTAAATGTAATCCATGGGTGACCAGTTTCAAACAGCATGCCGAGCATCTTGCGCCACAATTGTTGGGCTGGGATTCTGCGAAATGGCTTTAATTCACCACGATCTGCTTTTTGCTCATAAGCAACATAAGCTTCTTCAAAAGCTCTGCCGTACTTGTCATGCAAGTCAGGGGTGTTAGATGGTGAGAATAGTGTCCAATCGCCGTTTTCCATCACTCGCTTCATGAATAAATCAGGAATCCAGTTGGAGGTGTTCATATCGTGAGTACGACGACGATCATCGCCTGTATTCTTACGCAACTCCAAGAACTCTTCAATATCCAGGTGCCAAGTTTCTAGGTATGCACAGACCGCACCCTTACGTTTTCCACCTTGGTTCACTGCAACAGCGGTATCGTTCACCACTTTCAAGAACGGCACAACACCTTGTGATTTACCGTTTGTACCTTTGATATGGCTACCCAAGGCACGAACATTAGTCCAGTCATTACCCAAACCACCTGCAAACTTAGACAATAAAGCATTCTCTTTCAATGCCTCATAGATGCCATCTAAATCATCATCTACTGTAGTCAAATAGCAGCTAGAGAGCTGTGGACGTGTGGTTGCTGAATTAAACAAAGTTGGTGTGCTGGACATGAAATCGAATGTAGAAAGAATTTCATAGAACTCAATTGCACGACGTTCACGATCCAATTCATTCAAAGACAAGCCCATTGCGACGCGCATAAAGAATGCTTGTGGCATTTCAATACGGCGCTCTTCAATGTGCAAGAAGTAACGGTCATACAGGGTTTGCAAGCCAAGATAATTAAACTGCAAGTCACGGCTGGCATTTAATGCAGCAGCTAAGCGCGGCAAATCAAACTCACGCATGCGTGGATCTAATAGCTCTGCAGAAACACCTTCGTTGATGTACTTCGCAAAATAGGTGCTGTATTCATCTTGCATATCCCCTTGCAATACCTCGTGACCCAAGATTTCTTTGCGAATCACGTGCATCAAGATGCGAGCGGTGACTTGACTATAGGCAGGATCTTTTTCGATCAGGGTGCGGGAAGCTAGGATGGCAGAGTCATAAACCTGCGCCATTGGCACGCCATCGTACAAATTCTTGATAGTTTCAGTAATGATAGGAGTGGCATCAATATTATTGCCCAAACCTTCACATGCCGCTTCGATAATGGTGCGCAAAGCAGCCATATCAAGCCACTTCTCTACGCCATTATCGGTAACTTTGATACCAGATTCACCCGCCTGACCAGCGCTTTGTGCTTCCTGAGAAACTTCTTGCTGGGCTGCACGCTCTTGGTTACGCTTCTCGCGGTACAAAACATAGGCGCGGGCAACGTTGTGCTCGCCACTGCGCATTAAAGCCAACTCAACCTGATCTTGTATATCTTCAATGTGGAATGTTCCACCGTTTGGACGACTACGCAACAAAGCGCGTACGACAGCATTGGTTAACTGTTCTACTTGTTCGCGCACGCGTGCTGATGCAGCACCTTGACCACCATTTACCGCTAAAAATGCTTTGGTTACAGCAATCGCAATTTTAGATGGCTCAAAAGCCACCACTGAGCCATTGCGGCGAATAATTTTGTAATCAGACAATTGCGTAGCCTGAGTGCCACCAACACCTCCAGCTATAAAGCCAGCAGATGGGGTTTGATTTATTGCCCCCGCAGGACTCATTCCTGGGTTATTTGTTCCAGATGGTTGGCCTGCTGTCTGTGGGTTAGCGTATGTCATGTTGCTCCTGCGTCTTATAGTTATTTGGACAAAATACCGTTAAAAAACAATGCTGTATTGCTGAATTTAAACACTATATGTAGTGTTTCAAAGTGCGTTAGGCACTAAGTATAGGGAAATGTTCAACTTTTAGTAAGCCTTTTCTGACAATTCCTTATAAGTATTTTTACTAAGTTTTAAACTTTTTTGGGGTCATTTTGGTGCGAAATTTTTAGCCCTTTTTAGATAAAGGCTAAAAAAGTAAGCGTACGCTTACATACAAAATAAGGCTTAACGCGAAGTCAGGCCGTAAGGCAGTCTTTCGGAAGAAATCCCTGTCTCTTTTTGGAACTTTTTCCAGTCAAAATAAATTCCGGGATCGGTTTTTCGACCGGGCGCAATGTCGCTATGGCCTGCAAATTGCAAGTCAGGGTAAGTGCTGGATATGATTTCAACAAGCTTCGTTAATGCCTTTTGCTGAGCCTGATCAAAGGGAGTATCCCCATCACCTTCTAATTCGATTCCGATTGAAAACTCATTGCATTTTTCTCTACCCAAAAATGAAGAGACGCCTGCATGCCAAGCCTTATTTTGAGTGGAAACAAACTGAATTAACTCGCCAGCACGGGTAATCAAAAAGTGGCTTGAAACCTTTTGCTCGGCTATTTCAGCAAAATAAGGATGCTCATTTGGATCAAGCTTATTTTGAAAGAAATTAACAATATAGCTGCTAGAAGGGGCATTCCTAAACTCACCCGGCGGAAGACTAATATGATGAAGAACGACTAAATCGGGCCGAATATTTTCTGAACGCGCTTCTTGGTTGGGTGAAAACCGCCAAAGAGCAGATCCAATCCAACCTTCATTATCTAAGGTATTGATATGCTCGTTCGAGCAATAAAAGCGATTGTCATGAAGGATTGCATCCGGTTTCGGCAGATGCACTTTACAGTGATGACACTGAACCATCACTTCTGTCTTGATGCCTCTGGAA
>CANBYN010000162.1 GCA_947373615.1 Burkholderiaceae bacterium
TAGTCATCCCAGCTCACTTTTGCCATTGAGGCATCCGGATTTTTCCAAGAGACTAAAAATACAGTATGGCCTTGGCTAACCATATGGCGCACTACTGAATTATCCGGCTGCAAATCCAAAATGTAATATTTATTGATGCAAGGTGGCACCATCAAATAAGGTCGCTCAAATACTGCTTCAGTTAGTGGTGTGTACTGAATTAATTCAAATAGTTCGTTTCGAAAGACAACGTGGCCTTCTGTTGTGGCAATATTTTTTCCAACTTCAAAGGCAGTTTCGTCGGTAATTGAAACCTTTCCCTTTTTCATATCGCCAAGCAAATTGACAATCCCTTTTTGGATGGATTGTCCTTGGGTGCTAATAATATTTTCTAAAACCTCTGGATTGGTTGCAATAAAGTTTGATGGTGATAACGCATCAATCATTTGCTCAGTCGTAAACAATATCTTTTGTTTGGTCTTTTCATCTGTATCAACCGCGTTAGCTAGCGCTAACAGATGTTTTGAATTTAAAAGATATGTGGCAGCAATCACCTTGCTCCATGATGAGTGCCATGCTTTACCTGAAAAGCGCCGATCTTTAACTTCAATTGCTTCGGGATTGGTAGCGATATGGGCTAAACCAGCAAAATATTCTTTTTGAATTTCATTTAAACGCTCTGGCGGAATTAGCGCCATATGGTGCGGTGCCAGCGATGGCGTTGCACCTGTATTAATGCCTGCAAACATAGTGATCTCTTTTATTAATTAAGGATATTCTCCATCCTTAAAGAATATACAGTTATACGCAATAACCCCTAGCCCTAGAAATTAGCTAGTAATAACCCGCACAAAATGGTCAATTAATTATTTCGATATCCAGATTAAAGATGCAAATCTTCCTGTGACGCCGTCACGACGATAAGAAAAAAATTCCTTAGCCTCTTTCACCGTACATCGATCACCACCCGATATAGAGATCAAACCCATAGCTTCTAAACGAATATGTGCCAATTGATAGATGTTGGCCAAATATTTGCCAGGTTTACCATTTATCGGCTTAAAGTAATCTGCGGAGGAAGGCAAATTTGACCCCAAAAATTCATTTACTACATCTTCGCCAACTTCAAAAGCTTCGGGACCAATTGCCGGTCCCAACCACGCGATTAACTCTTGCGCCTGTAGATGCGCAGAAAGCTTGAGCATTTCAGCAATGGTGTTTTCTAGAACGCCTGCACATAGACCCCTCCATCCAGCATGTGCAGCGCCGATAACGGAGCCATCTAGACTGGTTATTAATACCGGCAAGCAATCTGCAGTCATGATTACCAAGACTTCATTTGGATTATTGGTAACTGCGGCATCCGCATGAATGACATCATTAATCACTTTTATGCGACTTTGCGGGGTAGATACTAAGGTGCCATGGGTTTGGTTCAGCCAAATAGGCTCTGCTGGAAGTTGTTTTCTCAAAATAGCCCTATTTGCCAGCACATCAATAGCTTTGTCACCAACGTGAACGCCTAAGTTAAGGGATTCATAGGGTGCCTTGCTATTCCCGCCAGACCTAGTGGTCAGTAAGGCGCGGACATTTTTAGGCGATGGCCATTGAGGTGAAATAAAGCTCATGACTGGCGTTCATTTTGAATCGATGCTAACAAAGCTTGCTCCTGAGGCAAGGATTCAATTCCCATGCCCACTTGAGGCATCAGATCTAAAAGATCTTGAGGAGGCAAACGGAACCAGGTTGCTAGCTCATGCGTCTCTGGGTGCCTTAGACTTAGCGCAAAAGCATGAAGGGCCTGACGCTCAAAGACCAATGTCTTAGCCACGCCAGGGGTTTTTTTGCGATAGACGGGGTCACCTAAAAGAGGCAATCCAAGCGACTCAAGGTGAACTCGAATTTGATGAGTCCGACCAGTTTCGAGGCGACACTCCAATAAGGCTACGGGAGACTCCCCGAAGGAGCCTTTTGTTAGGCGGCGAAATTGTGTTGCAGCTGGCTTACCTTGAGGTGTGCCAACTGCCATCTTTAGACGATCTCGCTGATCTCGACCCACCGAAGCTAGTACCTTTCCTTGGCTGGGTGCGTCGCCCCAAACCCAGGCCAAATAGCGACGGCCAACCGTTCTTTCTTGAAGTTGCCGCACCAACGCAGTTTGGGCATGCGAGGTCCGGGCCACGACCATTAAGCCAGAAGTATCTTTGTCTAAGCGATGGACAATTCCAGCCCTTGGCAACATTTTGAGCTCTGGATACCGAAATAACAGCGCATTTAACAAAGTTCCAGACCAATTGCCGGCGGCTGGGTGAACCACTAAGCCAGGCGGTTTATTTACAACGATGATTGATTCGTCTTCATAAACTACATCCAAGGGTATATTTTCGGGGCTAAAAGCGAATTGTTCTGGCATTTCTTGTGGAAATACCTTAATGCTCTCACCGCCGTGCAATAAATACCGAGCTTTTGTAACCTTTCCATCAACCATAACGGCCCCCGCTTCGACCCAAGCCTTGAGTCGATTTCGGGAATAATCAGGCAAAGCCCCTGCTAACACCTTGTCTAAGCGTTCACCAGCCATCTCCAATGGAATTTCCAAGGAGATGAAATCCTCATCATCGATATAATCAATAGGATTCGAATCAGGAGTTTGCGGCAATGCCACGCTTAGAAAGCCTTTCAGTTATGTCCGACGTAATATCAGACGCCAGTTTAAGGCTTACCGGAGAATCTTTTCGCCAAAAATTATCTGCCTTTTGGGGTTTAAGATCGATCGCCTTAGTATTTAGCCTCTTTTTAGCATTACTCATATTAAGTGGATGCGCTGGAAGTGAAGGTCAAAAAGACGATACTGATAGATGGTCCGAGGCAAGACTTTATTCAGAAGCAACCGATAAATTAAATGATGCTGACTTTGCCAAGTGCGGAAAATACTTTGACAAATTAGAGGCACGCTTTCCATTTGGACCTTATTCACAACAAGCACAAATTAATGCCGCGTATTGCTATTGGAAGGCTCAAGAGCAAGCACAAGCATTGGTTGCCGTTGATCGTTTCATCAAGTTACATCAAGGCAGCCCTAACTTAGATTACGCCTATTACCTAAAAGGCCTCATTACTTTTAATGATGATTTAGGGTGGCTTGGTAAATTCACCGGGCAAGATTTAAGTGAACGCGACCCAAAAGCAGCCAAAGAAGCCTTTGAATCATTTAAGACTGTAGTTGAACGTTTCCCGGATAGTAAGTACGCTCCTGATGCACTAGATCGTATGCGCTATATCGTTAACTCCCTTGCCGAAGCAGACGTTATCGTGGCTCGGTTTTATTATCAACGCGGCGCCTATTTAGCCGCTGCAAATCGTGCTCAGCTTGTCATTCGTGACTACGATCGCGCTCCTGCCGTTGAAGAAGCCTTGTACATTCTTATCAACTCTTATCAAAAATTAGGTATGGTTGATCTTAGCAACGATGCAGCCCGTATCTTTAAACTCAATTTCCCAGATAGCCAGATGATGCTTACGGGTCAACGAGTCCAAAAAGAACGTAGATGGTGGCAATTCTGGAATAAATAAATCCATATACCCATCCAAAAAAATCCTCCAATCTTCTGGAGGATTTTTTTTAATTATTTTGTTTCTCTACTATTTAAACAATTTGAACTGGCACTCTAGGTGCTAGTGCGCAAATCAATTCGTAACCTATCGTATCGCTCATTTGTGCCACGGTATCAACGGGAACTTTCTCGCCCCATAACTCTACTTTGCTTCCAATGCGCGCATTCGGAGCATCACGAAGATCAATAGTCAGCATATCCATCGATACCCGTCCAACGATAGGGCAAATAATCCCGCCACCATTTTTTGCGCCATCATTCACCCAAACTGGGGTGCCATCTTTGGCTTGGCGTGGATAGCCATCGGCATAACCGCAAGCAATAATGCCAATCCGCATTGCTTCTGGAGCTTCATAGCGTCCGCCATACCCAATGCGCTCACCCTTTTCCAACGCTTGAATATCAATAATCTCACTACTCAACTGCATCACAGGCTTAAGATGTGCGTGTTCAATATCCGAAAATAGGCCTGTTGGTGAAGCACCATACAGCATGATTCCAGGTCGTACCCAGTCGCCAAGGGCATTGCGGTGCCAAAGTATGGCTGCAGAATTGGCCAATGAGGTCGACCCCTCAAGTCCGGCAATCGTCTCTTCAAACAGCTCCAGTTGAGCACCTACGGAGGGTGGATGATCAACTTGGTCGGCATTGGCAAAATGCGTCATATGATGCATGTGGTACCCGATGGCATGCAAACGATGAAATACTGTTCTATAGGAATCTGGCTTAAAGCCCAAGCGATTCATGCCAGTATTCATCTTCAAAAAAACATTTATCGGTGTATGGGTATTTACCTTGAATTTTTCAAGCCACTCAACCTGGGCTTCACAGTGAACCACTAAGTCACAGGCCAACTCATGGGTCAATACCAATTCATTTTCATGAAAAAGGCCTTCGAGTAAAAGGATTCGACCTTTCCATCCGCGCTCTCGGAGCCAGACCGCATCATGAATATCTAAAAGCGCAAAGCCATCGGTAGAAGCCAACCCCTTTAGGGCGGCATCGAATGAGTGACCATAGGCCCGCGCCTTAATCACGGACCAAATTTTAGACTCAGGGGCTAGCTCCCGAACTCGGTTTAAATTATGACGAAAGGCCTCAGTGTGAATAGATGCCAAAATTGGTCTATTAATCAAGCCATTAGCTGTATTACCCATATTCACCCCTCCTTTCATGTTTTAATTACATCAATGACTAGATTGTACGAATGAAC
>CANBYN010000163.1 GCA_947373615.1 Burkholderiaceae bacterium
CAAAAGAGGCGTTCGCTTTCAGGTTGGTAAATGGGGCCTGATCTGGAATGATAAGCTCGTCAATATTGACAGAGATCTTTCCATTGGCTTCTGGCAATAAATCAAATGGCAACTTCTCATCGTTAAAGAAAAATCTTCCCTTAGTAGACTTTGCAATGGGGGCAGAGCCAACCTTTTCCGCCAAGGTCCCTAATGCTAGCGAGCCCACAAGAGGCGCAAACTCGAAAGATTTAGATTGCAAGCCAATATTCAATTGGAGCAATGATTGGGGAAGTTTATTCAATTGCCCCGTAATATCCAACTGCTTACCGTTCAACGTGAGATCTAAATCAATATCCATTTTTACTGGAGTCAGACCCCAATCGAGAATTGCCCGGCGAAGTGAGCTAATTTTTCCCTTAAGGCCCAGCTTGTAACTTTCGTACTGTAAATCTATCAACACATCCGTCTTTTCACCACTTCTAGCAAAGGATAAGTTTGGCATTGAGACGATCTTTACGATTCCATTCTCATCTTGATAACTAACGCGAGCGTCTGAAATGTGCGCTGATTCGATTGCCGCAAATACAGTTTGATCCAATGCAATCTGTGATGACGTTGAAGTATTGACGGACGGGGAAATGTTGCTCGATTTGCCGCCGGCAACAGTCGAAGAAATTGTTGGTGCAGGTAGCGATAAATCCCAATTTGCTTTACCCGCTTGATTGGTTTGCAAATGGGTCTCTAAGCCAACTAGATTAATGTTACTTATTTCAACCCGTTTGTTAAGCAAGGGAAGTAATCTGATATTCATCTCGATACGTTTTAAGGTCAACATTTGAGAATCAGAAGCCCATACGGCATTACTTAGGGAAACCTGCTCTGCCTTAACACCAATCGAAGGAAAGATCTCCAAGCTAACCGGTCCAGATATTTTTAAGTCGCGTCCAGTTGCATCTTTAACGGTTGCACTGAGTAATTTGGTTAATTGAGCTGGATTAACCAGGGAAGAGGCATACCAGATAAGAATACCCCCCAATATTAGGGTGCCAAGCATTACCAACAGAACGGTCTTGATTGTTTTGTTCATGAGTAATTCATTCTATAGCGACAAACTGTCCTTAAACGAGTTCTAGCTAGACTAAAATATGCCTCATGAGCACAGATAATCTGCCAAAATGCCCTTCTTGCCACGAAGACATGACCTACCTCGATGGCGAGAATTACGTTTGTGCCCAGTGCGGACACGAATGGCTCATTAATACCCCAATTGAAGAAGTTGAGGCAGGTTTAGTCGTTAAAGATGCAAACGGAAATTTGTTAACTGATGGCGATACCGTTACCCTGATCAAAGACCTTAAGGTTAAAGGCTCTTCAACCACATTAAAGGTAGGCACCAAAATTAAAGGGATTCGCTTAGTCTCGGGTGACCACGAAGTGGATTGCAAAACCGAAGCAGGCAATCTACTGCTGAAAGCCTGCTTCCTAAAGAAAACGTAAAAGATTAACTAGCGCTTGCTTTCTTCAGTACTGAGTAAATTTGATCTTTCAGTAATAATTTTTCTTTTTTCAGAATTTCAATCTCTTCTGGCGTACTTGGCTCAGAATGAGCTTCCAGTCTTTGAATCTTTTGGTCTAATTTGTTGTGCTTATCGAATAAGTGAGAAAAGTGCCGATCTGAAGCCTTGAGTTTGGTAATAAGTTCGCGATATTCAGGAAACATAGACTCTCTTTACGTTTGGGTTATACAAAACTACGCTTTTTCAGTTTAGCAACGTCCTCTAGCTAGAACAATGGGTGCGGCAATATATTTGTTTTTCCAGCACCCTTGCAATTATGAAGATAAACCCCATATAGGAAAGGTCAAATCTTTATAGAAATTGCAGTAATATCAAACTGTGCAATGTACACATAACTACCAAAAAGGGTGATTAGCCATGGCTACAAAGAAGTCTCCAGCAAAAAAGAAAGTAGCTACCAAGGTGGTAAAAAAAGCTCCTGCAAAAAAGGCTGTTAAAAAGGTTGTCACCAAAAAGGTGGCCAGTAAAAAAACAGTGAAAACGGTAGTTAAAAAACCAGCGGCAAAGAAGGTTGTCTCCAAAAAGCCAATTGCTAAAAAAGTGGTGACGAAGAAACCGGCCGCCAAAAAAATAGCGAAGAAGTCTGTTAAAAAAACTGCCGTTAAATCCCCCAAGGTAGACCAATATGGTCTAGAGAAAGATGACGAGTTCTACGGTCTTTACTTTGCCAAATCCACTAAAAAGGGTTTGGTTGAGGTCAAACCTTGCACTTTTTCGTTGATGTACTGGTGGAAAGGTTTGCTTGGTTACCCAGATATGATTGAAATCGCTAAAGGCAGTAATGCTGCAATGTTGCAGTTTGAATCTACTTTTGGTGGTGGCGATTCCGGTGAAACCGAATTAACAGAAAAAGATGTTTTGGATATTGATCACATCATTGAAGTAGACGAAGAAGAAATGTTGATCTCCCTCTACTCTTATGTGCCTATTCCAGTACCGGATAAACTCCTTGGCGCTTTAGGTCTAGCCATCTTGAACATCAATCCGGAAACCCGCTATGGCAGCTTAGAGCTCTGCTCCACCGATAATGAAGAAGGTGAAACAGAGCATTTTCTACGCTATCGTGTTGCTACGTATTTACGCGGCATAAAATCTGGCAAAGTAGAGGCTATTGAAAGCATGATTACCAATGGCTCCGAATTCTTTGGTCTCGCTTTAGATGCAATGTGTGTTAATAAATCCATCAAGAAATGGTTGCTAAGTTAATTTATAGCAATCATTCTTCAGCTGTTTTAATAGCTGCACATAAAGATGTAAGTAGTAGGAAAGCGATCGTTCACTGTTTTACGTGTTTCAAGAAGTGTGGCGGTATGCTTTCCTAACTTTTTACATTCTATTGTCGCTACCTCATGAACTTCTGAATCGTTAGACGATTTTGGGGCATGTACACCTACTGTTCCATCGGATTGGCGATATACGCCAAATTCGCTCTGAGGTGTTGAGCATGCGAGCACCATTACCAAGCCAATTAATACTGTCAAATATTTGATGCTAAATTTCATTGATTTCAGACCCCCCATAAAGCCAACCAGTTTATATCTTGCATGGATTTTAGAGCCTGCATTCAAGGGCAATCCCAAAGTAATCCCATGAGAAATTGAGTCGCCAGGCATTTATCACGATGATTTCTGACGATATGCCTGAACAAAGGATATAAATTCAGTCGCAGGTAAAGGTTGGCAAATTAAATATCCTTGGTACAAATTACAATTAATTGAACGTAAGAAATGGTATTGTTCCATTGTTTCAACACCTTCAGCAATCACATCTAAACCAAGGGATTTACCAAGCATCACGATAGTCTTAACAATAGCAACATCATTGTCATCAATTAGCACATCATGAATGAATGATTTATCAATTTTTAATTGATCAAGAGGTAAATTTTTAAGGTAGCTAAGTGATGAATAGCCCGTACCAAAATCATCCAAAGCCAACTGAACGCCACTGAGTTTAATTTCTTTCATTTTTTGTATTGCATCATCAAAATTAGAAATAAAAACCGATTCAGTAAGCTCCAGTTTTAGCCTATTGCTTTGCACCCCTTTGCTCTTTAGAGGACTTAATACACTTGATACAAAATTTTCCAACATAAATTGTTGAGCGCTAATATTTATGGAAAGCACCAAGTCATTCATAAGATTTAGCTTTGACCAAGCAAGCAGCTGATTGGATACGCTACCCAATACCCAATCACCAAGCAAATGAATAAGGCCATTTTTTTCCGCTAATGGAATGCAAATATTCGGAGGAATATTCCCTACGTCAGGTGCATTCCAGCGCAAAAGAGCCTCAGCACCAATAATATTTAGATCTCGATCAAACTGGGGCTGAAAATAAAGCTCAAGAAAGTTTTCGCTAATCGCCTTTTTTAATTCCTCTACTAATTTTTCTTCATCATCAATTATTTTTTGCATTTCAGGGTCGAAAATACTGATTACATTAGCCCCCAAACCTTTAGATTGCTGCACGGCTATGCCCGCCTGCTTCATAAGCTCATCCACTCGGAATTCAGGGCTATTAAATAAAGCAATCCCAACGCGCGCGCTACCTCGAAATTCCACCCCATTAAAATGATGAAATTCAGAAATCTTACCTAAGGTCTGTTTACATATCCGATCAACTATTTCTAACGCTTTTGATCTTTGCTTGCTCAGGTTATGAAGCAATAGAACAAATTCAGCTCCGCCAAAACGAGCTACTAAATCGTTTTCTCCTACGTATGCCTGAATTTGAAAAGAGAGCTCTTTTAGTATTAGATCTCCACGATCATGGCCGAAACGACTGTTCAACTCCTTGAAGTTAGCGAGGTCAATATAAATAACTGCGCAATAGGTTGAGTTTAATTTTCTTTCCTCGATTACTGTTGCAAGAGCCTCGATAAACTTCTGATGATTAGGTAGTCCAGTAAGCGGATCTTTATAAGCAACCTCTTTTAATGCTTCATGAGCCGTTCCTAGAGCGTTTTGCGCTGCAATACGTTCATCTAACTCAATGCCGATTTTTTTATTAGCTCTAAGTAAAAATGCTACAGAAGCGCCGATCAGTAAAATCCCAAATACGAGTGAGGCTAATATCCAGCCAATACTTTTATACCAAATCGGGGCGTATACCCCCTCCTGAACAACGGCCGCGACAACAAATGGATAATTTTCAACAACACGAGCTGCAACCATGCGACGATCTTTGGTATTGCCCATAGTAAACCGCGCAGAA
>CANBYN010000164.1 GCA_947373615.1 Burkholderiaceae bacterium
CCCTCAAGTGATCAATCTATACCTTTGTCATGCGAACGGTATCACGAATTGCCGCTGTTATTACCATTCCCATTGCTAAAATCGATAGCGCATTACTAACTGAGATACCCATTAAACTCAAATTCAAAATGTCATCAGAGTAGTGCCAAGATACCGTGTCCAACAAGGTCACAATGACCTCTATACACATTCCACGCAAAGCGAGGAAGCCGTTCGTACTATCCTGCTCACGGCTAATCAATTCCTTAAGATATCGATACATCTTTAGCGCTAACACCGCTACTACGAAGAGGAAAAAAAACTGAAAGTAACGCCGTATGTCATACCAGCCATCTTCATGTGAACTTGCGCGCAAATAGCTGCTAATTACAGCATCTCCATTTAATAGGCCAAATAAGCCACAAATGATTAATGCAACTGCAAAAAATAGCCATGCCATCCTCGCGCCACCAACCCTTGAATCGAACTGGATGTTTTTAATGCCGGCCTGAGACGCCGCCAAACAAAAAAAGGCAGCCGCCACTTTTACAGCGATTAAAACGAGTGAAATAAAACTATCGAACAGTGATGCGTCGCTCAAGACAGAGGTATTTTCAAACAAAACTGCCTCCTTTCGCAATTGCCTGCATCCCAAGTAGATTGGGGGGATTTATTACCGGCACAACACACACTTCACTACCATGATTTGATAACGCCTCGCACACAAATGATTGAATCATTTTCCAATTTTGGATACTGTATTTTTTTATATAGTTGAGTAAGACAGCTTCCGAAGTCACAATGAAAAAATTGACTAAAGGAATCTGTAGACGCTCCCAGTTGGATTCTAGATTCCATAGGTATTTCATGCTTAACTTTCAGGCTCAATATTAGAATTTGTACACGATGAACCAAGTTTCCCACGCATTGCTGTGGAAATCTCAAAAACATGCTTTCTCGTTTAATTTTGACCCACAATCAAATCACTTTGTGAAAGATCTGTGAATTACTTCGTGACAATTCTTTAAACGCAGTTGCCGTCCTTTTTTAGGTTTTTGCCGCTCAAAATATCAATCAATTTGCAAGTTATTGATTTTTCTCAAGGCAATGAAACATACCCAGATTCTTCGCAATCCTAGTGTTAGCTTAATAGACAAAATCAACGGGTGATTTCAAATCGCCCTACACTAGAGCCCATGAAATTTCTTCGCAATCTTCTGGTTTTCATAGCCCTAATTACCCCTCTACGTGCCTTTGCCCTATTTGAGGATTGCAAAGAATTCTTCCCAGGTCTACAAATTCCCAGTACTCAGCAAGTGGGAAAAGATCTCTGTTTTGATAGCTTTGCCATCTATTACTCTCCACAAGACAAGAAACCCATCTATGTGGTTGAGAAGCTCAATCGAGAGCAGCTATTAGCACGCCGTCCTCGCAGAAGTAACCAGTTCTACGAAGAGGCAAGATTACCTTTCTCGGAACGGGCTCTACTGGCCGACTACCGCGGCAGTGGTTATGATCGCGGCCATAATGCCCCAGCCGGAGATATGAGCAATGAACGCTCCATGGCTCAATCGTTTTCTCTAGCCAACATGATGCCGCAAGCAAGGCAGAATAATCAGGGTATCTGGGCCAAGAATGTGGAAGAGCCCACTAGAGCCTATGTCAAAAGGGCTGCGGGCGATATTTATATTTTTACCGGCTCTACGGGAAATATCGGAAGCATAGGCAGGGGACGCGTCACTATACCAAGTCATCTCTACAAACTGGTTTACGATCCTAAGAAAAACATAGCCTGGGCCTATTGGGTTGAAAATACCAATGAAACAAGGATGTCCCCACCTATCTCTTATCAGGAATTGATGCAAAAAACGGGCATCGACTTTCATCTGCCCATCAATCCTGTTGCTAGCGAGAAAAAACCTCTTGTAGTCGATCCTAAGCCGGCTAAGGCTTTAGTGGGTGGATGGTATCCCGTATTTTTCGATGACTACTCCCCTAGTAAACTGGATGAGATCATCAGTCTCATCAAGGCTGGCCAAGTGACCAGCATTCAAATTCAATACGACCGCAATACCGCCCTCGCTAAAATGATCGCCTCTCAAATTGAGGCACAGACCTCAATGACAGCCATCTTGATTCAAAGCAGTCCGCCAGACTCAGCCACAGTAAGCTATGAACGCAATCGCGTCGTTGCCATTGTTCGCTCAAAATAATTTCGATTTAGTCTGCAGTCCATGCGCCCTTTGTATTGGCGCCAGTAGTCCTCGTAAACCGTTGTGATCCAGGGTATGCATTAACTCTAGTAGTTGACCAAGCTCACTCTTGGGAAATCCTTTGCGAGCAAACCACGCTAAATAATTTCCTGGCAAATCTGCAAGAGCTCGCCCTGTGTACTTTCCAAACGGCATCTTCATCAAAACCAGTTTTTCGAGAGACTCTGTATTCATTAAAGGAAGATCTTACTTGACCCATCGCGATTGAGCCCCCAAGAGCCCTCCAAAAGTCTATAAAATCAATTGCAATGGATCAATCAATACTGATCACCCCTTTATTGGGCATCTTTGTAGGAATTATCATGGGCTTAACTGGCGCAGGAGGAGGAATTCTTTCGGTTCCGCTACTAGTCTTTGTTCTTCAACTGCCGGTAGCAGAGGCCGCTCCCGTTTCGCTCTTGGCGATTGCACTTGCAGCAGGAGTAGGAGCATTGTTAGGATTAAAAAATAAGATCCTTCGCTACAAAGCGGCTGGTTTCATGGCGATCTTTGGATTACTACTCTCGCCTATTGGGATCTGGCTCTCGCAACGCCTTCCCAACGCTCCGCTATTAATGCTTTTTAGTTGCACCCTCTTTTACATATCCATTCGCCTCTATCGACAAGCATATAAAGAAATTCATGGAATTCCAGATTTTGATGGAAAACCTCCGCCACCATGCTTGTTCGATACCTCTAGAGGCAAGCTGACCTGGAACATCCCTTGCGCTAGAGCACTCATGCTATCAGGTGGTATGGCTGGATTTCTATCCGGCCTACTGGGAGTGGGAGGTGGCTTTGTGATCGTTCCATCGCTAAAACGCTATACCGATTTGCCAGCCCACTCCATTGTCGCCACATCTTTAGGGGTATTGGCCATTATTGCTAGTGGTGGCACTCTTTTTTCAGCAGTCACTGGGATGTTTAATATTTGGATAGCGGCGCCTTTTTCCTTAGGCGCATTAGTCGGTCTATTGATTGGCCGCGCTTTGAGCAACAAATTAAGCGGGCCAAAATTGCAGCAAATTTTTGCTCTAATGACCTTTGGGGTCGCCATTAGCCTGTTTACAAAAGGGGTACTTGGCGCATGAAAAGACCTCTGTTAACACTACTCATTATTCTTTCCTTTGGCCTATTAGGAGTCCTGCTGATGTCAGCTACTAAATCCAGTTCTTTTCTATCAAGCTCGATAAACACTATTTCTGGAACGGTCAGCAATCTTAATAACGAGTTACTCGAATATGTGAACCCTGAAAAACCATCGCACGATCATTCTTCGGTGTATTACAAACGCTTTTTTAATTCCCAATTTAATTTAGGTGATCAGGCCATCGAAGCCACCTTTTCTTCTCCCATGAAAATTGCTAACGGCGATACCGTCATCGTCTCGGGTTTTCCCAAAGGAAATCGTCTTCAGGTCTTGGCCTACAACAATCAGACTCAACAAATTACTGGCAACGAAAACTGGCTTGTCCTTGGTCTTGGCGCACTCTTCTTCTTTGCGATCGCTATTGGATTACTCAATAGCCAATTAGTCATTGAAGGCGCTCTGATTCCAAAGCTCTTCACCGTTGGTTTTCTCTTGGTTGCCCTGTATATGGGCTACCGCACCTTAATGATTCGAGAAGCCGTCAAACTCATCTCCAACCCTTAGAGTGATTGCGATGATGTAAACAAAAAAGCCCTTATTGCTAAGGGCTTTTTCTTCATACAAACAGCAGTTTAGTGCCCGCCTGCACCACCTAAGTAAGCCGCTTTTACTGCCGGATCATCCTTGAGCTTACTAGCGGGTCCATGCGTAGCGATCTTGCCGTTCTCTAAAACATAACCATAGTCAGCTACGTTTAAGGCGGCAGCAGCAAATTGCTCGACCAGCAACATGGTTACACCTTGAGACTTGAGATTGGAGATGATCTTAAATACCTCCTCAACCAAAATAGGCGCAAGGCCCATTGAAGGCTCATCAAGCAAAATAATTTCGGGATTGAGCATCACGGCACGAGCCATTGCTAACATTTGTTGCTCGCCACCAGAGAGCGTTCCAGCCAATTGATTGCGACGCTCTTTTAAACGCGGGAACATTTCAAGAGCAGTCTCCAAATCGCTCTTGATATCACCTTTAGGACGGCTACCCGTAAAGCGTGGAAATGCGCCTAACAATAAATTGTCCGTCACCGACATTGTTGTAAAGACACGGCGTCCCTCTGGGCTGTGTGCCAACCCTAATCGAGCGATTTTATGCGAGTCGAAACCGTCAATTTTTATACCACTCAAAGTGACTTCACCAGAGGTGGGTTTAATCATGCCAGTGATGGCGCGCATGGTCGTTGTTTTGCCGGCACCGTTTGAGCCAATCAACGTAATCACCTGCCCTTTAGGAACATCAATATTGATGCCGTGGAGGACCTTCACTTTGCCGTAGCCTGCTTCAAGATTCTTAATAGATAACATGGTATTTACCGATTCAATATGGTTCTAGTGATTAAGTACCCAAGTAGGCATGAATCACCTTCTCGTCTG
>CANBYN010000165.1 GCA_947373615.1 Burkholderiaceae bacterium
GCAATGCCCTGCATTCCAACGGCAAAACGAGCGGCATTCATCATCACGAACATATACTCCAAACCGCGATTTTCTTCACCAACCAAATAACCAATTGCACCACCATGATCGCCGAACTGTAAGACTGCAGTGGGACTCGCTTTAATACCTAACTTATGTTCAATCGATACACAATGAACGTCATTGCGCTCACCCAAAGATCCATCAGCATTTATCAGGAATTTGGGAACTACAAATAATGAAATCCCTTTCACACCTTCAGGCGCATCTGGAGTTCTAGCCAACACTAAATGGACAATATTCTTGGCCATATCGTGCTCACCATAAGTAATAAAGATCTTGGTACCAAAAATCTTATATGAACCATTTCCGTCAGGTACAGCACGTGCCCGCACCATCGATAAATCTGAACCCGCCTGAGGCTCTGTTAAGCACATAGAGCCAGTCCACTCACCCGAAATCATGTTCGGCACAAATTGCTCTTGGAGCTCAGGACTTGCAGCTGTCAGCAATGCTTCAATCGCACCATCAGTTAGCAAGGGGCATAAGGCAAAAGCAAGATTAGCGGCATTGACCATTTCCAAACAAGCTGTAGATATCAGCTTCGGGAGGCCTTGACCACCAAATTCCGCTGGATGAATCACACCCTGCCAGCCGGCTGCGGCATATTGTTGAAACGCCTCTTTAAAACCAGGAGTTGTAGTCACAACACCATCTTTTAGTGAGCTTGGATTTTGATCGCCAATCCAATTAAGCGGAGCAACAACATCCTGATTGAATTTGGCTGACTCCTCCAAAATTGCAGGCGCCAAATCTACGTCAGCACCAGCATCCGCATAAGAGGGGTAGGCAACGACATCAGAAAGCCCGGCTAGCTCATTCATTACAAACAACATATCTTTCACTGGGGCTACGTATGGCATTACAACTCCTCTTTAATCAGATGAAATAATTCAATTTGTTAATACCTACCTAACCTAGTGCTTTGGTCAGCTCTGGGATGGCGGCATTTAAATCCGCTACTAAGCCATAGTCGGCTACGCCAAAGATTGGCGCTTCAGGATCTTTGTTAATTGCCACAATCACTTTAGAGTCCTTCATACCCGCTAAGTGCTGTATTGCGCCAGAGATGCCAACGGCAATGTATAGCTGCGGAGCGACAATCTTGCCTGTTTGCCCCACTTGGTAATCGTTGGGCACATAGCCGGCATCAACCGCGGCGCGAGAAGCCCCTAAAGCGGCGCCTAGTTTGTCAGCCAACGGAGTCATCAGTTCTTGATACTTTTCTCCCGAACCCAGTCCCCGTCCTCCAGAGACAATAATTTTGGCGGCTGTTAGCTCAGGGCGATCCGATTTGGTTAGTTCGCGGCCCACAAATGAGGATTTGCCGGCACTATCGGCTACGGATGCTGTTTCAATACTCGCTGACCCTCCGGTAGCGGCTACTGGATCAAAGCCAGTGGTACGCACCGTGATGACCTTGATCGGATCACTCGATTGCACGGTAGCCATCGCATTGCCCGCATAAATGGGACGCTCAAAGGTATCTGGTGAGAGAACCTTGGTAATGTCGGATAACTGAGCCACATCTAGTTTGGCCGCCACTCTAGGCAGGACATTTTTCCCGCTCGCGGTGGCTGGGGCCAGGATGTGACTGTATTGGCTAGCGATTGAGAGGATTTGGGCAGCCAAAGGCTCGGCCAATTGATCGGCTAAGGGTGGTGCATCAATTTGCACCACCTTGCGCACGCCCGTGATTTGCGTAGCCGCTTGGGCCACGGCCCCTGCCTGGTGGCCGGCGACTAAGACATCGACTTCGGGAGAGCACTGCAGGGCTGCGGCGATCGCATTGAGGGTCGCCGCCTTTAGAGATTGATTGTCGTGTTCAGCAATAACAAGTGCAGCCATTTAAATCACCTTCGCTTCATTTTTGAGTTTATCGATCAGCGCGGCCACATCAGCCACGATGACACCTGCACTGCGTTTCGGAGGCTCTTCAACCTTGATTGTTTTCAGGCGCGGGGCAATATCGACTCCCAAAGACTCAGGGGTGATGATCTCAATCGGTTTTTTCTTGGCCTTCATGATGTTGGGCAAGGTCACATAGCGAGGCTCATTTAAACGCAAGTCGGTGGTAATCACCGCAGGCAAGGCAAGCGCAATGGTCTCTAAACCACCATCGACTTCCCGAGTCACGGTTGCACTACCATCGGCCACCACGACCTTAGAGGCATAGGTCGCTTGTGGAATATCTAAGAGGCTAGCTAACATCTGACCAGTTTGATTGCTATCGTCATCGATGGCTTGTTTACCTAAGAGGAGGATTTGAGCCTCTTCTTTATCTGCTAAGGCTTTGAGGATCTTGGCTACGGCCAGGGGTTGTAACTCCACCTCGGTCTCTACCAATATGGCGCGATCAGCACCAATAGCTAGCGCCGTGCGCAAGGTTTCTTGGCATTGAGTTACACCAGCAGTGACCACCACCACTTCGGTAGCCACGCCCGCTTCTTTTAAACGGATGGCTTCTTCGACAGCGATCTCATCAAACGGATTCATACTCATTTTGACGTTGGCAATATCCACGCCCGAGTTATCCGATTTCACACGTACTTTGACGTTGTAATCCACGACACGCTTTACGGCTACTAAGATTTTCATCCTACAAAACCCTCCAAAAAAATATGTAAATTGAGGATAAACCCTCAATTAAAAAGCACGATCGTATTATTTTACCTGAATATTTGCCCAGCTAAACATCAATTGCAGTGGCTGAGCCCGCCTTCTTACGCAGTTCAAACTTCTGAATTTTTCCAGTTGAGGTCTTGGGTAGCTCACCAAAAACAATCACCCTAGGGACCTTAAAGCCAGCCAAATGTAACTTGCAATGGGCGATGATATCCTCCGGCGTTACCTGAACCCCTGGTTTTATTTCCAAGAATGCGCAGGGTGTCTCACCCCACTTAGGGTCAGGTTTGGCGACTACGGCCGCTGTGATTACAGCTGGATGACGATAAAGCACATCTTCCACCTCAATTGAAGAAATATTCTCCCCTCCAGAAATAATGATATCTTTGCTGCGATCTTTAATCTTGACATAGCCATCAGCGCTCTTCACTGCTAAATCGCCAGAGTGGAACCAACCACCCTCAAACGCTTCTTTAGTTGCCTTTTCATTCTTCAAGTAGCCCTTCATCGCAATATTGCCCTTGAACATAATCTCGCCCATGGTTTCACCATCGGCAGGCACAGGCTCCATTGTTTCAGGATTAAGAACATCTATCGCTTGTTGCATGTGATAACGCACACCTTGGCGCGCATTCAGGCGAGCACGCTCACCAATATCTAAATCATCCCATTCATCTTGTTTGACACAAACTGCAGCAGGACCATAAACCTCAGTTAGGCCATACACATGAGTTAAGTCAAAACCAAGTTTTTCCATGCCTTCAATAATGGAAGCTGGAGGCGCAGCACCAGCAATTAAGCCTTTGACGCCTGCAGGTACACCTGCCTTCATTTCATCAGGGGCGTTGACCAAAAGGTTGTGAACGATTGGAGCGGCGCAATAGTGGGAGACACCATGCTCTTTAATAGCTGCAAATATATGTTGCGCATCTACACGACGCAAACATACATTCACACCAGCACGTGCTGCGATCGTCCATGGGAAGCACCAGCCATTGCAATGAAACATTGGTAGTGTCCATAAATACACGGGATGCTTATTAATATCCCAATCAAGCACGTTAGATACTGCATTAATTGCAGCACCACGGTGGTGATACACAACGCCTTTTGGATTGCCAGTAGTGCCTGAGGTGTAATTTAGGCAAATGGCCTGCCACTCATCTGCAGGAACTTGCCATGCAAAATTAGGGTCTCCTTCGGATAAAAACTGTTCATAAGTGAGTTTTCCGAGCTTCTCACCAGGCACATCAAATTCTTTTTCTACTACGTCAATCACTAAGAGATCGCGTCCACTTTCACTCTTAACAATCTCAAGCGCTTTTTTCATCACACCAGAAAATTCTGGGTCAATGATCACTACTTTTGCCTCACCATGATTGAGCATGAAGGCAATAGTCTCGGGATCTAAGCGGGTATTTAAAGCATTTAATACTGCACCTGCCATCGGAATACCAAAGTGTGCCTCTACCATTGGTGGGGTATTGGGTAATATCACGGCCACGGTATCACCTAGCCCAATACCATGCTTTTGCAGTGCACTAGCAAAGCGGCGGCAGCGCTCATAGGTCTGCTGCCAAGTTTGCCGCAATTTTCCATGGATGATCGCTGTTTTATTTGGATAAATCTCAGCAGATCTCTCCAAAAATAGGAGCGGAGTAAGTGGAGTGTAATTCGCTGAATTACGTTCTAAACCATGTTCGTAAATATTTTCCATCTTTTTCTTTCAGTATCTGTGTTGCTTAACTTTAATGAGTTTTAATACTTAAATATCAGCCAATGCCTTAACATGCGCAACCACACTTCTTCCCAAAGCCGAGAGGTTATATCCGCCTTCTAGGCAACTCACAATACGGCCTTGAGCATAATCATTTGCAACTTCTTTTAAGCGCTTGGTAATCCACGCATAATCATCTTCTACCAATCCCATTTGACCTAAATCATCCTCTCGATGAGCATCAAATCCAGCAGAAATGATGATAAGCTCCGGCTCAAAGTCTCTTAATACTGGCAACCAACGTTCTTCC
>CANBYN010000166.1 GCA_947373615.1 Burkholderiaceae bacterium
GCCGGCACTGAACTAAAGGATATGACTCAAAATACTTCTGTTATTACGAGGGAGGATTTAGATGATGCTCCTGCCCAAACAATTGACCAAGTATTAAAGAATCAATCTAGCGTCTTTTTAAATGACCAACCTTATTATGAAAAAGATCCAACCGGTCAAAGCTTAAACGTACGTGGATTGGGCAATCAAAGAACCCTAGTATTAATTGATGGCGTGCCAGCCAATGATGCTATGTATGGAACAGTTCAGTGGAACTTAGTGCCGCTGTCGGCTATTCAAGATGTGGAGTTGATTCGTGGTGGCGTATCTAATCTGTATGGCAATATGGGGATGGGTGGGGTAGTGAACATCACGACAAAACCAATTAGCGATAACAAAGGAGAGATGTCCGCTAGCTATGGAACATTTAATACTAGCAACGTAGCAGCCTCTAAAGAAATTGAAGTCAATGATGTACTCAAACTAAGGATATCTGCCGATTACTTTAATACGGATGGGTATATACAGCAGGCAGCGATATCTCCTGCAACTTCCTACCCCAATCGTAAGCTGTTAAATGGTTCATGGCAGGCGGCACCACTTGTGCCGTTCATGGGGACTGAAAGTGCTAAGAGTGGAAATTATCGCTTGCAGGGTGATGTGAAGATGAGCGCTGACACGACTGGATTTTTTAATCTGGGCTATCACACTATGCAAAACTTAACCACAGGGGGTTATGGCTTTGCACCCAAATCTACAGAAGAGACTACTTTTGCGGGAGGCGTCACGACTCGTCTAAACGATGAGGAAAAGATTCAAGCAAATGCGTTTTATGAAAAAACCAGTTTGTGGCAACAAAACGTTACCCAAAACTTTACGCCGACTACGGGCGTTAGAGGCGTCGTTAGTGGAGCACCTTTCATTAGCTCTAACTACAATGATCCTTATTACACCTTGGGAGCTTCAGGGCAATACACCAAAAATATCAAGGATTTTGCTGTTGATCAGGTGATCGCTAGTGTGGATGCGCGTCAAGTTTCTGCTTCTAACTTTACCAATCAATTATCTTCGACAGGTGTTAATAGTGGAATAGCCTACTCGCAGGGTTCGCAACAGTTCTACGGATTGATGGCACAAGCAAAATCTAAGATGGAAGCGATTCCTTTGCAGGCAACCTTATCAGCTAGGCTTGATCAGTGGAATAGTCAAGTTCCTACTTACTATGTCACTGGTGCGAATGGAGTTAACCCAACTTATACCAATGCGCCTAACCAAACAGTTTATAAATTTAGCCCAAATTTGGGCTTGCTATACAACGCGACTAATGTGATTGATTTTCGTGCAGCTGCCTATCAAGGGTTTCATGCTCCAGGCTTAAATAATCAAATACGAAGCTTCGGGTCTCAAACTTCTTTTAGTGCATCAAACCCAAATCTCACTCCAGAGAATATGACGGGCTATGAGATTGGGGCAGACGCAAGATGGAATGCAGGCTTTGTTCAGATTACTGGATTTAATGCTAATGTAACGAACGCAGTTTTCGCGGCAACGGCTGGTTCGGTAGCGCAAATTCAACAGTATTGCGGAACGACCTGTACTGGTGGAACCATATACGGCAATAACCAATCTCTACAAAGTCGTGGACTTGAGCTTCAAGGTCATTATGATGTGAACGAAAAGTGGGCTACTGATGCAACGTATACCCATACCAATACTGTGCTCACTTGGACGGGTACGGGAGTGAGCACTACCGCCAATCCACTGGGGTCTCAAATTGGCGGGGTTCCCCAAAATATGGGAAGCGCGGGCATTACCTTTAAACCGGTGGCACAAACTTCTTTCACGGCCACCGTCAGATATGTAGGTAATTCATGGATGGATACGCAGCATGCCTTGCCAGTACCAGCCTATGCAACGGTAGGGTTTCGTGCTAATCATGAGTTGACTCCAGGTACTACCTTGTTTCTAAGCGCAGTTAATCTATTAAACCGCAATTACATCACATACAACTCAGCATCTACACAGTCAAGCTACATCATTGGACAGCCTCAGACCATTACCGTTGGGGCTCGTGTAGTCTTCTAATATGAGTAATTTCAAGCGATCCCATTCAAGCCTTTTGATAGCCAAGCTATTCCTTTTAGGCTGCTTGTGGATTGGGGCGCTTGGGCATGTCTGGGCCCAAATGGATCACTCGGCTCATATGGCGATGATGGGCATCGGAAAACCAAGTGCTTGCCAGAGCACTGGATTGGAGTGCGCTAATGCAGCGACTCCGTTTCTGACTCCTGATGGTAAGTTGCTCTTAGCTTGGACTGCTGGTGGGGTTGTTTCGGTAGCGCAATCTTTTGATCTTGGCAAAACATTTACCTCGCCCATCAAAATTGCAGAGCATGGAAAGTCTTTGGATACTGGTGGAGATGCTCGCCCTCAAATAGTCTCAAACTCCAATGGCGATGTATTTCTCGCTTATGCTTTTTTCAAAGATTCGAACTGGAATGCCCAGATCAACATAGCAAGATCAGAGGATGGCGGAAACACTTTTACTGATCCAAAATCTCTCGTGCAAGATAGCGCAAGTCAGCGATTTCCTGCTTTAGCAATTAAGCCTGACGGCAATATTTTTATTGCATGGATCGACAAGCGCTTAGTAGCGGCCTCAAATAAGAGTGAGCAAAAGAAGTTAGGAGGTTCAATTGCTTATTCAAACTCTTTTGATGGTGGCAGAACTTTTCAAGCTGAGCGCATTGCCAATGAAGATAGTTGTGAGTGCTGTCGAATTGGCGTTAGTCTGAACCCCATAAATCAACCACTCATTGCCTATCGAGCAATATTTTCTGGCGGTGTTCGAGACCAAGCTTCCCAAGTGATTTTAAGCAATGGCCCAGACAAGATTAGACGGGTAGCCAATGACGGGTGGAAAACAGATGCCTGTCCACATCATGGACCTGCGATAGCAGTTTCTAGCCAAGGAACTATTCATGTGGCATGGTTTACACAAGGCGCCAATAGGTCTGGCGTGTTTTATGCAAACTCCCAAAATGAAGGGGCATCCTATTCCGAACCCATGCGTTTGGGAAAAGTCGATGCAAGCACCTCTAGGCCTTATCTTTTGGCGATGGGAAAGAATATATGGCTTGTGTGGAAAGAGTTTGATGGTCACAATACGGCGGTGCTGATGAAAAAATCAGGTGATGATGGAAAAACTTGGTCAAAAGAAATGATTCTTTCACAAACTGCCGACTATTCTGATCATCCCCTATTAATTTCCCGAGGCAACCAAGTATTTTTATCTTGGCTTACTAGAACTGATGGTTATCAACTAATTAAGATCGGACAGATTGAGTGAAAAAGATTTTGATTGTTTTTGCTGCTTTTTTATTTGCATCTACTTTTGTTAGTGCGGATGAGATTACGATAAAGCCTTATCAAAAGGGTGACTGGAGTTCAATATTGAATTTGGCTGACGGCAAACCGATGGCAGTTCATTTCTGGGGCGTTACTTGTGCGCCCTGTGTCAAAGAGATGCCGCAATGGAGTAAATTTTTATTATCTGATAAGGCAGCCAAGGTGGTTTTTGTTCAAGTGGAAGATGTTTCGCCTGAGATGATTCGTAAGATGTTGAGGCAGGCAAATTTAGGAAATGCAAATAATTACTACATAACCAGTAGCTTTGATGAGCGATTGCGCTATGAGATCGACCCTAAGTGGAGGGGCGAGACACCAATTACTATTTTCATAGATAAAGCTGGAAAGCAAAAGATGACGGTTGGGTCTGTAAATTTTCAGTCGGTAAAGGCGTGGTTTAAAGGCGCATCCTAATACGAGTTAGCCAAGTTACATGCCATAAGGTACATCAACTTCATTCTCTAGATTGCTACATAGAACTGAGCATGCAAGACTAAAAATGGCGGGGCACCGTAAAGAATAGATTGACGCATTGCAATGAATTTCACGAAAATTGTTTAACAGGAGAAGGAAATGATTAAGAGTAAAAAAAGTTTGAGCTTCAGAGCGTTGGTCGTGGGTTTTGGTAGCATGCTAGCTCTTGCTATCCCCGCATATGCCCAAACTGCAATGCCTGGCTCCATAAAAATCGAAAATGCATACACTCGCGCTACTGTACCTGGACAGCAAGTGGCCGGCGGGTTTATGAAGATTGAGAATAAGGGATCTACAGCCGATCAACTGCTTTCTGCTAGCTCGCCAGTGGCTGGTGAAGTGCAGTTGCATGAAATGGTAATGGAGGGCAATGTAATGAGGATGCGCCAGTTGAAAGACATTCCGGTGCCAGCTAGTGGTGCGGTTGAATTAAAGCCAGGCGGTTTACATCTGATGTTCATGAACATTAAAACCCCGTTAGCTGTGGGCGAAACAGTGCCTGTAAAACTCAAGTTTGCCAAAGCGGGAGAAGTGGAGGTAAAGATGCCAGTGAATGCTATGGGCGCAGGCGCAATGAAGCACTAATCAAGTCAATAGATAAGAAAAAAGCCCCTAGTTTGACCTGGGGGCTTTTGTATTTAAGAAGTAGGATTAATCATCTAAGTTCAAATCAGTAACAGCACCTTTGCTAGCGGTACTTGCAAGATGGGCATACTTAGCCAATAAGCCGCGGGTATAACGTGGCTTAGGCTGGACCCAAGTTGCACGACGCTTCGCAATTTCTTCTTCGCTCACATTGAGTTGAATCAGAAGTT
>CANBYN010000167.1 GCA_947373615.1 Burkholderiaceae bacterium
ATTGTTCCTGGGCCAAATATTGTTAATCTAGCAGTATGTGTAGGATCCCGCTTTGGCGGTGCGAAAGGTGCGCTTGCTGCGGTTTTGGGACTTACTTTAGGGCCAATTGCAATCGTGTTGATGCTAGCAACTCTCTATCAACATTACAACGACCTTGAGGTGGTTAAAGGCGTCTTAAGGGGTATCTCGGCTGTTGGCGTAGGACTTATAGCATCGACCGGCTTTAAGATGCTCCGTGACGAATTTCGCTATCCCGCAATGTTGCTTGTAGTCTTGATCACCATCTATGCCATTACATATCTTCACCTTGGTCTTGGGTGGGTGGTTCTAATTACCTCACCTCTAGCAATCTTTTTGGCCTGGAAAAAAGCGCATCAGTCATGAACTTGCTTCTCAGTTTATTTTTAAAGCTATCAGCCTTTTCCTTAGTAGCATTTGGCGGTGTGAATGCACTCTTACCAGAGCTACTCAATCTAGCAGTCAATCAAGAGCATTGGATTGATATACAGACCTTTTCAGATTACTTTGCAATTGCACAAGCAGCACCTGGCCCAAACTTTATGACGGTGACCTTACTAGGCTGGCATATATACGGCGTTATAGGCGCACTTGTTGCAACCCTTGCAATTGCTTGGCCATCCTCGATCTTGATCTATTTTTTACAACGCCTCATTCTGGGCATTAAAGATCCTCTTAAAAAGCAATCCATTCAATATGCAGCAGCAGCAGTAGCTATTGGACTCGTGCTATCTTCGGCTTGGCAGATTGCTACTCAAATTAATCATGGTGTTGCTGCTTATGTCTTGACCGTAGCTACCATTGGCTTTACATTGTTTACTCGCTGGCACCCGCTTTATCTCATTGTGATTGGTGGAGTTTTGGGTGTCTTGGGTTTTATTTAAATTGGAAATAAAAGGGTAAAAGTATGCAATTCATTAAAAGCATTTCTTTTTGTTTGCTCAGTATCGGCACCATTTTTTCTTCGGCCTCTATTGCTCAAAGTAGCTACCCCAACAAGCCCATCAATTTCATTGTTCCTTATGGTGCAGGAGGAGGAGCAGACTCACGTAGTCGTCAAATCGCGCAAAAGATGAGCGTGATCCTCAAACAACCGATCATCGTAGACAACAAACCCGGTGCCGGCGGAAATATTGGCACTGAATACATCTCTCGTGCTGCCCCTGATGGCTACACTATTGGCATGGGTAACTTTGCACCCATGGCGGTAAACAAAACCCTCTTTGGAAACTTACGTTACGACCCAGAAACTGATCTAACCCCAATCGTTCTAATTGAAAAAGGTCCTTTAGTATTGTTAGTGAACCCCAACTCATCTTACAAAACGGTTCAAGATATTGTGGATGCAGCAAAGTCAAAACCTGGGGTACTAACATTTTCATCAGGCGGAATCGGCGGTAGTCACCAACTTTCGGCTGAGTTATTTGAGCAAAATGCTGGTATCGACATGATTCACGTTCCCTATAAGAGTGGTTCCGCAGGATTAACTGATCTTATGGCCGGAAACGTCACCATGATGTTTGATCAAATGTATTCCGCAATGCCTAGCATCAAGGCTGATAAATTACGTCCGATTGCCATCACCAGTAAGAAGCGCTCTCCCTTACTCCCAAATGTTCCAAGCTTTGCTGAAGCGGGCTATCCGAAGGTCGAGGTATTGAACTGGCAGGGTTTAATTGCCCCCAAAGGCACACCCAAAGCAATTGTTGATAAATTAAATGCTGCTGCCAATGAAGCCTTAAAGGACCCCCAATTACGTGAACTCATGCTCTCACAGGGCAATGAAATTGGCGGGGGAAGTCCAGCAGATTTCGTCACGCTCATCAAGGCTGAATCGCAAAAATGGAGCGCTGTTGTTAAAAAAGGCAACATCAAACCAGAATAAACCAATAGAAGAGGAATTTAATTGGGGGCTTAGTAGCCCCCAATTTTTATTTGAGTGCTTGGTAAGTAAAGATGCCCAAGAAGGTAAGAGCGAGTGAGCCAATTAAGTGAAGCAGCGCTGTGCCTAATGCCCAGCTAAATTCACCGCGTTGCATAAAACCCACTACCTCAGCGGAGAAGCTTGAGAAGGTAGTTAAGCCGCCTAGAAAACCTGTAACTATTAATAGCTTCCACTCGGGTGAAAGATTAGGATTGTTGCCAAAAAAAGCCATTGCGATACCAATAAGATATCCACCCACCATATTTGAAATTAAGGTTCCCAATGGAATGATCGATGCAGCGCTAACCGTTACAAAATTAAAGGCCGCCCTTAATAAAGCACCTAAGCCCGCTCCACAGAAAATAGCAATAATTGATAGCCACATAATCAGACTTTATTGAATTGAAAACCCCAGCATGCTAATCGAACTCATTTCGATTCCATTGGTAAAGACTTTCGCACACTCACCTTCGCACTGTAAAGCTAGGGTATATAAAGCAGGCCAATAATGCTCAGCAGTAGGAATGGATAGGTGAGCTGCATCACCGTATGACTCCCAATTAATAAGGGGTTCGTGATGATTGGCGCGCATTTCTGAGACAAAAAATTCATTAAAGTCTTTTGCCCAAGGGTACGGTACTGCCCCGTCTTGCCAATGAATGGTCCGTAAGTTGTGCACGATATTGCCACTAGAAAGAATCAGTACATTTTCGTCACGTAAAGGTCTTAGCTGCTTCGCTAATTCATAATGCTCGCAAGCTGACATCGAGCCATCCAAGCTTAACTGTACTATGGGCACATTCGCATCGGGATACATATACTTGAGAATAGACCAGGCACCATGATCAATACCCCACTCATTCTCTTCAAGTACAACGGGGACATTTAATAGTTCCTGAATACGATCTGCCAACGCTGGACTTCCAGGCGCTGGATATTGAATATCAAATAAGGCCTGCGGAAACCCACCAAAATCATGAATTGTTTTAGGTTTAGGCATTGCAGTAACCCACACCCCTCGAGTTACCCAATGAGCCGAGACAACCAATATGGCATCTGGGCGCCTCAAGGACTTGCCAACAGCAGCCCATTCCGCTGTATAGCGGTTAGGCTCTATGGCATACATTGGACTGCCATGGCCTGCAAATACCGCAGGTTGGCGATGGCTAGTCATTAATACTGATTAGCCGAATACGTAACCAGTGTGAGCTGCAACTAATGCAAACAAAATAGCCAAGCTAGTAGCAGCAGCCAACATCACGACCAAAGTAATGATCTTTTTGTTGATTACTGCTTTCGATTCGTTATGCCATTCGTTCATGCTAAATCCTTTGTAAACACATTATTGAATAGGGTAATTATCCACTATCGACCGCGTCCGGCCTTGCGCATCATGCCTTTTCCACCTCCAAAGCCTGCTTGAGGCCTCCCGGCGGGACCAGATGGGCCTTTTGGAACCGGCGGACGTGCTGGTGGCTTGGCCACAACTGGCTTAGCAGGGGTTTTTGAATCGGTTTTCTTTTCGTCAGTCACTTTTAGCTCCTATGGATATCATATTGCCATGATTAATGACTATTCTATCCAAGCTGTCGCAATAAATGCGATTCCCCTCATTTTTGCCATCACAATCCATGAAGCTGCCCATGGATATGCCGCCCGTAAGTTTGGGGATAACACTGCTTACATGCTCGGCCGAGTGAGCCTGAACCCTGCTAAGCATATAGACCCAGTCGGCACCATCCTCATACCCCTCGTCCTTATTCTCACTGGATCCCCATTCCTCGTGGGCTATGCCAAGCCCGTTCCTGTGAATTTTGGGCGCCTCAGAAACCCCCGAATAGACTCCATTTGGGTTGCTTTAGCTGGGCCGGGATCAAATTTTATACAGGCCCTCATTTGGTTATGCCTTCTGATCATGCTTGTAGGGCTAGGAATCAACGAAAAATTTCTGATTTCAATGTCTCAAGCCGGTATCACCTGGAACCTAGGATTACTAGTTTTCAATTTATTCCCATTGCCCCCTTTAGATGGCGGTCGTATTCTCTCCAGCCTATTACCAGCCCGTCAATCCATCGCTCTTGGCAAACTTGAACCATGGGGCTTTTTTATCGTGCTTGGTCTTGTCTTTACGGGAATTATTGGTAGCGTTTGGATGGCACCTCTCATGAGCCTTTTTGAATGGCTGATTCTCTTATTGACCAGCCCTTTGCGGATGATTTTCTAGCCTTCTGCAAAATATTTTTTTCTGGGATATGCTGATTCCACTATTTACAACAACCTACCAAGGAGACTAGTTATGAAATTACAGAAGATTGTTTTAGCTGTCAGTACTATCGTTTTAGCGGTAAGCGCAAGTCTTGCATTTGCACAATTCCAGAATGCTGAAAAAGCAGTTGAATATCGTCAAAGCGTCATGACCGTATTGGGCACGCATTTTGGCCGCATCGGAGCGGTTGTAAAAGGCGACGCCCCATATAACAAAGATGAAGTCGCAAAGAATGCATCGATTGTTGCCATGATGTCTACGTTGCCATGGCAAGCATTTGGTCCGGGCACAGAAGGTGGAAAAGCAAAACCAGATGTTTGGACCGATAATGCCAAATTCAAAGCAGCCTCCGAGAAGATGCAGTTAGCCGTTGTTGATCTCAATAAAGCCGCTCAGTCTGGAGATCTCGAAAGCATCAAGAAAGCGTTTGGCGCTACAGGACATACCTGCAAAGGTTGTCATGACG
>CANBYN010000168.1 GCA_947373615.1 Burkholderiaceae bacterium
TACAGAGCGATATTGCTATTGAGGGCATTGAGAATCAATACTGCTGCAATCGCTAATGTTGCTAGGGCGCCAATAATAATTAACGCCCGTTTGTGTCTTGGCTTCACTTCATTCCTTCTTTATCGAATTTCTCAGCACGAATCTCGCGCTTTAATCTGCTCATAATCGCTTTACGACGGTTGTTAATGGCGAGGGGCTCCAGCACTATTATTAAGGCGCACACTCCGAAGCTAGACCATACATACAATGCATAACCACCCATTTCAAAAAATTCAGCTGGCGAATTCCACATAGTTATTTCACCTCTTCCAGAGTTCTCGCCCAATCAGAATGAGACTCACGCTCTAAGATAATCGTTCGCACTCGCATTAATGCAATCGCAATCGAGTACATCCAAAAACACAGCGCCATTAACAGCATTCCCCACAACATTGTGTGTGCCATGGCGGGTGCCTTATTCACAGAAACAGATGCTCCTTGATGCAAGGTATTCCACCACTTGACCGAGAAATAAATAATAGGAACATTAACGACGCCGACCAAAGCTAAAATCGCACCCGCTTTATCAGCACGACGAGGATCATCAATTGAGGCCTGCAAAGCCATAAAGCCAAGATACAAAAATAAGAGAATTAATTCTGAAGTGAGGCGAGCATCCCAAACCCACCAAGCACCCCACATTGGCTTACCCCAAAAAGCACCAGTCCATAGGGATAAGAAAGCCATCAAAGCACCGGTGGGCGCTAAGGCCTGCGCCATCATAGCTGAGAGGCGCGTATTAAATACTAAGCCCAGGCCTGCCCAAACTGCCATCACGATATAAATAAACATCGACATCCAAGAGGCCGGCACATGCACAAAAATAATTCGATAGCCCTGACCTTGCACAGCATCAACGGGAGCCACAAAAAAACTTATCCATAGGCCAGCAATTCCAAAAAGAACTGTGAGTACCCAAAAGAATGGAATGAGTCTTCCGGCAAGTGGGTAGAACATGGCTGGACTTGAAAACTTAAACCAGTGAATGACGCGATTGCTAGATGTAGTGCTCATTCGATTGCAATCCTCACGGCTGCCGTTGTTGCCCAAGGAGCAAAAAATAAAGAGAGCGCCAATAATGCTCCCAACACAGAAAAATGCCCAGCAATATCAAGGCCGACGCTTTGTGCATAAACAGCACCAGCACCAAAAATCAAGACGGGAATATAAAGCGGTAAGACCAAGAGACTCAGAAGAACACCGCCTCCTCGTACACCTAAAGTCAATGCAGCGCCTATTGCGCCGATCAAAGACAAAATCGGTGTACCAATCAGTAGAGCCAAAATAAATACCTCCAAGGTGCTTGCATCTAAATCAAACTGAATACCAATGACTGGGGCCAGCAAAACGAGAGGCAACCCACAAACCAGCCAATGTGCGGTAATTTTACCCCCCACGAGCAGAGCTAATGGGGTTGGAGATAGCGCCATTTGCTCAAGGGTTCCATCGGCATAATCGCTTGCAAATAGACGTTGTAGACCCAACATCGTGGAAAGCAGCGCTGCGACCCAAATAATCCCGGGAGCGATCTTGCGTAATAAGGCTGTATCTGCCCCAATACCCAAAGGAAAAAGGCTGGTGACGATCATAAAAAAGAACAATATTGTGAGTACTTCGCTCTTACGACGCATCACCAACAGTAAATCGCGACGGACAACTGCTATTAGCGCGTTCATAACTGCACCACTCTGCCATTAAGCATAGGAATTTCTTGATGGCTTGTCATAATTGACATTCCACCAGCTGCAATGTGTTCGCCGATTAATTCTGAAAGCATTTCTACTGCACGGACATCTAAAGCATTAAATGGCTCATCTAGAATCCAAAGTTTTGCTTTGCGCAAAAGCAATCTGGCCAGAAGCACCCTCCGCTTTTGGCCAGCAGATAAACAATATACAGGCAGATCCTCTCGCCCTCGCAAACCAAAGCGATGAAGCGCCAACAAGGTCTCATCTTCAGGGGCGGTAATGCCATCTAAGGCCGTAGCAATGGAGAGATTCTCAAGAGCAGTTAAATCTTCCTTGAGAGAATCACGATGGCCTAAGAAAAGTAAATTTCGATGGTATTCAGAAGGATCTTCTTCAATTGAAAAATCGTCCCAATAGATGGTTCCATCAGCGGGTTTAGTTAGTCCAGCCAAGATGCGCAACAGGCTTGTTTTACCAATCCCGTTTTCACCCCGAATGTGCAGCCATTCGCCCTCAACTACCTCAAAACTTAAGCCTGTAAACAAGGTGCGCTCACCCCGAACGCAGGTTAGCGAATTAGCGCGAAGAGTAGATTTAGTCAAAGGCAAATTATAAAAAAGGCTGTCAATAATGAAAAATGGCTGGGAATGAACTATCCCAGCCATTGTCCAAGAGCCTTAACAGGCTGTCAAACCTTAATCATCATCTGATTCTTCATACTCTTTAGGCAATTGATGGGCAATACCTTTATGGCAGTCAATACAAGTTTTACCCGCCTCTTTTGCCTTCATGTGCTTCTTATAGGGCGTTTGTTTCTGCAATTCTGGGCTCATCGCATCAAAATCATGGCAATTACGGCACTCCCTTGAATTATTCCCTTTCATTCGAGCCCATTCGTGACTAGCTAATTCCATACGCTTAGCTTCGAATTTCTCTTTTGTATCAATTGATCCAGTGATCTTGCCCCAGACTTCAAACACAGCTTTAGACTTGCGGATCATCTTATGAGTCCAGTCTTTTGGCACATGGCAGTCAGAGCAAATCGCACGTACACCAGAGCGATTACTATAGTGAATCGTTTCTTTGTATTCTTGATATACGTTGTCACGCATTTCATGACAAGTGGTACAAAAAGCTAAAGTATTCGTAGCCTCCATACCAGTATTAAAGGCGCCCCAGAACAAAATACCCGAAATAAAAGCAACGCAGAAAATAGCTAGGATGGAATATTTAGCGCTAGGCTTCTTGACGAAGGCCCAAAACCGCTTTAATGCCCCAGGTTGTTTAGTTTCCATATTTAATCCATTCTTTTATTTTAGACTTAACAATATCAATCAAAACTGTAGGTGTAGCCTAGAGTAATCACATTCACGTTATAGCTTCCAGAGTTCTGGTTGGTAGGCATCACACTTGTAGGTGTTGTGCCATATTGTAAGCCGTTGTAGTAAGGGTCGGTACTAAGCAAACGTTGGTAGAGATATTGCAATCCAACTTTTGAACTCTTATCAATTTTGTAAGTACCCCCAATTCGGATTCCCAATAAATCATTGCGAATTGCTGGTGGTTGACCGAATGAACCATTGTAGGCAGCAGAAGACGCGCCATTGGCATTGGTGCCTGTACCTACGTAGGAATAGCTTCCTTGGCTGGTGTTGTAATAAGTTTGTCCAAGAGAATAAGTAAGGTCACTATTCAAGGCTAACTTGCCAGACATAAGGCCGCCTTGTTTAAGACTTAATCCAAATGTAGTGTCATGATTTTGCAAGTTGTTATTCCATGCGCCAGACACAATAGCGGTATTGGCTGTAGCTGGAGGAGGGTATATGCCGCTGGCAGTATAGATGTAGTTCGTCAAATTTCTTTGACTATTTTGCTGTACTGCGTAAGCGGTCAACGTTCCCTCTTCGGCATAATTAAAGGAACTGTCTAAACTAATATTCCATGCCGTGCTATTTTGAACGCCATAAGTTGAATTTGGGTAAGTTGCATAGGTATATTTACCATTTAAGCCAAATGAAAGATCATCACTAGCCTGCCAACTTGTCCTGGCTTTTACAGCCTGCTGATTGCGAGAAGCTTCAAAGAATGGTTGATAACCAACATAATCTCCGCCATTTTGACCAGGGTACATAGTTCTTGCGCCAATAGGAAGACCATATGCATTATTGATGTTCGTATTTCCTGTGGCCGAGACATCCATCGCTGAAATTGCGTTTTGATTTGTCGTAGTTTTACGAACATCGTAAATGTAGTTCAACTTCACATCAACACTTTCGGCTGCCTTTATTTTGTAGCCGGCATTAATGGTGTTGGTATTGCTTGCATTGGCAGTGACGCAGTCTGCCCCAGCAGGATAGGTATAAGGAATATTAGGACCTGCCGTAACAGCTCCAGCATTGGTTACTTGATACGCGCCAGTAGCGTATTGATTACACCAACGAGTGGTTTGTAAGTTGGTATAGTTCAAACTTGCTTTTTGATCTTTGGTAATCTTGTAGTCACCACCCAAATCAAACTGAGAGTTCTGAAAACTCAATGGAGTGCTTGGGCTATAGGGGGCGCTAGATCCATTTGAAGTGGCAGCAATTTGGTTAAAACTATACAGGTTTGACTGAGTTAAATTATTGTGCTGATCAAACTTATAGCTTGCCAAAAGATTTAAATCTTTAATAGTTTTATCGGTTAGCTTCAAGTCAAAGTGGGTCGTATTTACCAGGCCATTAAAGGCGGCTGTTGGAAATTTACCCGTCATCATGTAGGGATCAAAATCTGTAGCAGAATTTTGAGTATTACGACCAATTGAAAAATTTCCAGCAAGCTTGGTCAAATTTGAAAAATCATAACCACCACCAAAATTTAGCTGCTGCAACATGTTGCTTGGCGCGGTACTCATTGTTTGAATTGGATTTGGAGTGGCAAATGTTTGGAAATTGA
>CANBYN010000169.1 GCA_947373615.1 Burkholderiaceae bacterium
CCATCAACATAGCCTACCGTTGCCAAACGACCTTGAAATGCCATCACTCGGATACACTCTGCAAATACGGATCCGCCTACAGTATTGATAACCAAATCAACACCTTTTCCATCAGTTGCCTGCATTACGGTGTCATAAAAATTGGGGGCACGAGTACAAATACCCAAATCCAAACCCAGGGACTTTAGTTGATCGAGTTTTGATTGGGACCCAGAGGTTCCGATTACCTTGGCACCTAAGGCCTTTGCCATTGCCAAAGCAGTAACCCCCACTCCCGAAGAAACACCGGGAATGAGAACCCACTCACCAGCCTTTAGCTGACCCTGCACAACTAGCATGTCAAACACCACCAAAGAAGTCAGAGGAATAGCAGCAGCCTGTTCCCAACTAATCGAGGCTGGCACAGGCATTGCCTCACGCTCTGGAATTAGAGCAAACTCAGAAAATGCTCCTGAACAACGCCCCATTACGCGATCGCCCATCTTAAATTGAGAAATCTTATCGCCGCAAGCTACTATCTCACCTGAAGCTTCCATACCAATTTGTTTGGCACTTCCAGATTTATGGAGTCCGTGCCCCAAAATAAACTCGCCACGATTTAATCCTGCAGCATGTACCTTGACCAAAATTTGATCTGGGCCTGGCTTAGGCAAATCAATTTCACGTATATCTATCTTGGCATTTTCGCCATCACTTTGCATCCAATACGATTGCATGTTCTTTCCCTTGCCTTATTTGCCGCGAAATACGGGTTTGCGTTTTTCCATAAATGCACGACGGCCTTCTGCATAATCCTCGCTCTCAAAACACTCACGAATAAGCTGATGGCAAAACTCATGATTAATATCAGGAGATGGCCTCAAAATTTGTGCAATGATGGCCTTTCCAGCGCCTACCGTGATTGGCGCATTTGCTGCTAAAGCATGCTGATACTCCGCTTGTAATACTTCTAATGCCCCCACTTCACAAACCCGAGTAATCAATCCAACCGCATTCGCCTCTTTTGCATCAATCCGTCTTGCAGTAAAAAATAAGTCTTTTGCAACTGCTGGGCCAACTAAATCTACTAAATTTTTAAGTGCCGAATAGCGATATCCAAGCCCCAATCGAGCTGCGGGAATAGAAAAAACTGAATCAGCACTAGCAATGCGAATATCACAACTCATAGCGACGTTGACGCCGCCGCCAATGCAATAACCACGGATGCTTGCAAGTGTTGGCTTGCTAAAGTTATAGATACTCATCAAAGATTCTTCAGCCATTGCCTCATATCGCGCAACAGCATCTTTGGCGGCACGCAGATCCTCAAATTGAGTAATATCTGCGCCCGAGACAAATGCTTTTTCTCCAGCTCCAGAAAAAACCACCAGCCGAATACGCTCATCTTTTGCTGCAATGGCTAATAAAGGAGGAACTGCCTCCCACATATCTACCGATAGTGCATTGTGACGCTCAGGATTATTAAATTGAATCTGTAAAGTACTTTCATCTTGATCAAGCCAAACTTTGACTCGCTCTGTAGTGGATTGATATACGGTGGTATTCATTAATAAACTCCCTTAGTTTTTAGGACCGCTAGCTCGCTGGTATCTATCCCAAGCTCTTTTAAAATTTCTTCACTATGTTCGCCGCGCTTAGGGGCGGATCGAGCGATCGTGCTTGGGGTGCGCTCCAACTGAACTGGTTGCCCTACCATTCTTTGTAACCCATGGTGCTTAGAAACTACTTCCTTAACCATGCCTAAATGTGCAATTTGAGGTTCTTCAAAAACCCCTTTCACATCGTTTATCAATCCACAGGCAACTCCGCCCGCATTGAACTTTTCTACCCAATACGCCCTATCATGAGCAGCTAAGCGGCGATTGATTTCAGCATTAATCGAGTCACGATTAACAGAGCGGCCTTGTTTGTCCTTATAACGTTCATCAGTCACCCATTCCGGCGCGCCGAGAATGTCGCAAAAACGCTCCCAAATTTTGGAACCAAAGACGGCAATATTCATGTAACCATCTTTTGCTTTGTATACCCCGGTGGGAATACTAGTTGGATGGTAATTGCCAGCTTGGGTTGGAATATCTTGATCAATTAACCAACGGGAAGTTTGAAAATCCATCATGTAGACCATAGACTCAAGCAAAGAGGTGTGAACCCATTGACCTTTACCGGATGCCTCGCGTTCTAGCAATGCAACCAAAATTCCTTGTGCCGCAAAAATCCCCGCACACAAATCAGCAATGGGAATGCCAACACGCATCGGGCCCTCCCCTGGAGTGCCAGTCACCGACATCAACCCACTAATGCCTTGCGCAATCTGATCAAACCCTGGACGCTGTGCTAGCGGCCCATCCTGACCAAAACCAGAAATACTGGCATATACCAATCTAGGATTTGTTTTACTTAAGGTTTCGTAATCAATGCCCAAGCGAAATTTCACATCAGGGCGAAAATTCTCAACAACAACATCCGCTTTATCAATGAGCTTTTTCAATATCTCAATACCTTCATGCTCTTTTAAATTTAGAGTAATTGATCTCTTATTACGATGCGTATATTGATAATCTGAACCATCTTGACCACCTAAAGTGTCGTCCCCTCGCATGTGGTCAGGCATTTGCACCTGAATCACATCGGCACCCCAGTCCGCCAATTGACGACAAGCCGTGGGTCCTGCCCTCACCTGAGTTAGGTCAATAACTCGAAAACGCGCTAAGGCGGCAGATGCAGGCATATGGGACATGGATTGGGCTTTTGGTGGGTTAATCAATGGTTGAAAGTGTCTCTTTAATTCTTAAAAGTGTCAACACTTTTACTAAAATTGATGACAATTTTAGTAAATCAAGTGCTACCATAGGGCTACCTTTAAACACACTTGCCCACCCGCATGCGTTCATCAATCGAAAAAAACAATGAGGGACTATCCCCTGGAATCGCAGAAGAGCTAAAGCGATTAATTTATAGCGGAGAGATCGCGCCTGGCGAAAGACTCAATGAAGTTGCCTTGGCCACACAAATGGGAACTAGTCGCGGTCCAGTACGAGAAGCGATTCGAGTTCTTAGCGGACTTGGTCTAGTGACAGCTGTTAGAAATCGTGGTTTTTTTGTACGCAAGATATCTGTTCGAGACATGCTGGAAAATTACGACCTGAGAGCTTTAATATTTGGCTATGCCGCTGAATGCGCTTGCGAGCATATCAATGCAGAACAATCTAAAAAACTAGAAAAAATATTAGATCAAATGGATGTTGCTCAAAATGCTGATAACGGCACCAAATACTATGAATTAAATCTGCAATTTCATACACAATTATTAGACCTTTCAGAAAATCATCGAGCACATCAATCCTATGATGAGCTGGTAAAGGAGATGCATCTGTTTCGAAGGAGTTTTTTTAATTCCGCTACAAACATGAAAAAGTCCAACGAAGAGCATCGAGCGATCTACGAAGCAATCGCTAAAAAGGATAGTAAAAAAGCAAAAAGCCTAGCTGAGCGCCATGTTCTATCAGGCCGAGGAAGGTTACTCGCAAAATTAGATAAAGAGATTTCTTAAGACCTATTCCGCTAAAACTATACAAAAGGAATTCAAAATGACATCTATTCGCCTTGCATTAGTCGCAATACTAATTACCCTAGCAGGATGGATTAACAATGCTAACGCAGCAGAGATTCGCGTCCTTTCATCCAATGCCATGCGCGAAGTATTGACAGAAGCGGTACCTAATTTTGAAAAGTTAAGTGGGCATAAAGTTTCGATGACATTTCTTGGTTCTGTTGACATTCTTAATCGCCTACGATCAGGGAATGAAAATTCTGACCTGATTTTTTTGCAAGTGAGCTCTATCGAAGAACTGATGACTGAAGGTATTATCGCCAAGAATAGTCGTATAGATATTGCACGATCATTGGTAGGCGCTGCGGTACGTGCTGGAGCCACACGCCCAGATATTTCATCAGGTGATGCACTTAAACGCACGCTACTTAACACCAAATCTATAGTCGTCTCTAGCGGACCAAGTGGTACTTATATGCTTGGATTATTCCAGCGCATGGGTATTCCTCGCGATCAATATACGCAAGCAAAGCCTGGAGTTCAAACAGGTACATTGGTCGCGCGTGGAGAGGCTGATCTCTGCTTCCAGCAAGTTAGCGAGCTATTGCCAGTTAAGGGGATCGATTTACTTGGTGCGCTACCAGCCGATGTTGGGCATGTCACAGTTTTTGCCAGCGGATTAAATAGCAATTCACTTAACCCTCAAGCCAGTCGTGATTTTGTGCAATATTTAACTTCACCAGCAGTAACGCCAATACTTAAAGCGAAAGGTATGGAGCCTGCAAAATAAATAGCAATGAATCCAGTCTGCGGAATCGAACACGAACACAGGGATTTTCGATCATCCGCTCTACCGACTGCTACAGCAGGCTTATGCCTTTTACATACTGCAAGCAAAGGTCTTTTGTTCGGCAATGGTGACATTTATTTGGTAACCAGAGCAAGGATTCGAACCTTGGATCCCCTGCTCCCAAAGCACCACCACTTTCCTTAATCTACCGAACAAACCAGTCAATTTGTCTAAGATTGGGAAAATCATAACCCTTATTGAATAAGGTGCAAAAAAGCATTCTTAGACACTTTTTCAGCTAGAAACAGAAAGGAGATT
>CANBYN010000170.1 GCA_947373615.1 Burkholderiaceae bacterium
CGGGCAGCGTTTAAGGTACCGCCTACTGCAGAAACTTTGTTAGTTGAAAGCAATGTTGCTGGTGGCGCATCGGGATAGGCCGCAAACAAAGCGGGCACCTGAATTAAGCCACCACCTCCCGCTACCGCGTCCACTAGGCCAGCAAAAAAGGCCATTGCCAAAAGCAAGGGCCATATGAAAATTGAAAATTCGATGAGGGTCTCTTTTAATTAAATGAGTGCGGCGGATACGCCGCACTAAAACCAAATAATAAAAGGAAATTAGTTTTTGTTTTTGAAATGTGCGGCAATTTCGCCGACAACGCCACGTCGAAAAGCTAAAACACAGATAACAAAGATGAAGCCTGTTGCAATCGTGCTCCAAGATCCAATATTGGCCAAATAATTTTGTAAACCTACAACGATGCCGGCTCCAACCGCAGGACCTAGAATAGTTCCCATGCCCCCAAGCAAAGTCATCAATACAACTTCGCCAGACATGTGCCAATGAACATCGGTCAATGTAGCCAACTGGAACACCAAAGACTTCATTGATCCAGCTAATCCAGAAAGGGCGGCAGAAATAACAAATGACATGAGCTTGAAGCGATCTACGTCATAACCTAGAGATATGGCACGGGGCTCATTTTCACGAATTGCTTTTAATACTTGACCAAAGGGGGAGTGCACCGCACGCATGATTAGCGCAAAACCAAACAAGAAAACGGCCAATACGAAGTAATACATCGCTACATCATTTTTTAAATCAATAAAACCAAAAAGCATGCCACGCGGAACACCTTGAATGCCATCCTCACCACCAGTGAATGGAAGTTGAACTGCTAAAAAGTAAACCATTTGCGAAAGAGCCAAAGTAACCATCGCAAAGTAAATGCCCTGTCGACGAATGGCCAAAGCCCCTATTAAATAGCCGAGCACCCCTGAGCCTAAAACACCCAAAATAATTCCAAATTCAGGAGATAGGCCAACCTCTTTGCAAAAATACGCTGTGATATAGGCTGCTGTACCAAAAAATGCAGCGTGACCAAAGGACAGCAACCCCGTAAATCCAAGCAACAAATTAAATGCGCAGGCAAAGAGGGCAAAACACAAGACCTTCATCGCAAATACAAGATAAATAAAATCTTGGAAAGGCAGTAGCAGGGCGATCAACACCAAAATGCCGTAAACCAATTTTATTTTTTGATTCATGATTATTTCTCCCGCCCAAAAAGACCAGCAGGACGAATCAATAAAACAATTGCCATGATCACAAAAATGACAACACCCGAGGCTTCTGGATAGAATACTTTGGTAAGCCCCTCAACAAGTCCCAAACCAAGACCGGTCAAGATGGCACCCATAATTGAGCCCATACCTCCAATGACCACAACCGCAAAAACAACAATGATGAGGTTAGAACCCATTAATGGGTTAACCTGGAAAATTGGGGCCGCCAAGACACCAGCAAAACCAGCAAGACCAACGCCATAGGCGTAGGCCAAAGAAATCATCAAGGGAACATTGATCCCAAAGGCCTGAAGTAGTTTGGGGTTTTCAGTTCCCGCGCGCAAATAAGCGCCCAACTTAGTTCTTTCTATGACATACCAAGTAGAGAAACATACTGTTAAAGAAATAATCACCACCCATACACGGTACTTTGGCAAGATAATGCCAAGGGACTCAAGTGGAATGGCGCCTTGAAGAAGTTCAGGAGCTGGATAACTTTCACCAGAAATTCCATACCAATGACGGAACATTCCCTCAATGATTAATGCAAGCCCAAAAGTCAGAAGCAATCCATAGAGATGATCAAGATGGTACAAACGACGCAACATTGTTCGCTCTAGTATGAGACCAAAGCCTGCCAATACTAGGGGCACGACAATTAAAGCTAACCAATAATTTATAGACAAATCAGGAAAGCCAAGCCATTGGCTGATTTGTGTAAGACCAATCCACGCAACAAATGCACCCATGGTGTACTGAGCACCATGCGCAAAATTAATGATGTTGAGAAGGCCAAAAATAATGGCCAATCCCAAACTCAATATGGCATAAAAAGAGCCATTGATAAGCCCCACCAAGAGCTGAGCTACCAGCCCTTGAGGGGTAATTCCAAGAAGTTCAAACATACGAGATAGAGATCAATTACTTGTTAGTAACCAGCTTGCATCGCGACAATGAAAGTGGTTGTGTTGCTTCGGCAGCAGGAATCACGGCCTTGATGTTGTAATAATCCCATGGGGTTGTAGACTCAGAAGGCTTCTTCACTTCGAGCAAATACATATCGTGCTCAAACTTGCCATCCGCGCGAATCTTGCCTTTAAATAAACCGTCATCTATGTTTGTAGATTTAAGAGCCTTCATTACAGCCTGGGTGTCATCGGTACCCGCTTTTTGTACGGCATTTAAATATGCGAGAACAGATGAATAGACGCCTGCCTGAACGCTAGATGGCATACGCTTATGCTGCAGGATGAAACGTTTTGCAAACGCACGAGTCTTTTCGTCTTTATCCCAATAGAAGCCCTCTGTAAGGTACATGCCCTGCGCAGCATTCAAACCCAAAGAATGAACGTCAGTAATAAACATTAACAAAGGAACAACGGTTTGTTTTTTATTAATACCAAACTCAGATGCTTGCTTAACACTGTTAATAGTGTCTTGCCCAGCGTTGGCTAAAGCAACCACATCGGCGCCGCTAGCTTGAGCCTTCAAGAGGTAAGAAGAGAAGTCGCTGTTTGGGAATGGGTGCTTACTTGTGCCAAGAACCTTCCCGCCGTTTGCATTAACCACATTGGTTGAGTCTTTCTCCAAAGCGGCGCCAAAAGCATAGTCAGCAGTAATAAAGTACCAGTTCTTTTTGCCCTGCTTTACAACAGCCTTAGCGGTTCCGTTTGAGAGAGCATACGTGTCATATGTCCAATGCACGTTATTGGCAGTACATTTTTCATTGGTGATTGGCAAAGAAGCCGCGCCAGAAACCAAGGTGATCTTGTTCTTTTGCTCTGCCACTTCCATTACGGCCAAAGCCACATTGGTTGAAACTAGTTCAACAATGACGTCAACGCCATCTTTGTCATACCATTCACGTGCTTTATTGGCTGCAATGTCAGCTTTGTTTTGGTGATCAGCACTAACCAACTCGATCTTTTTGCCAATGACTGTTCCGTCTTTAGAAAAGTCAGCGATTGCCATTTTTGCTGCAATAACTGCGCCAGGGCCTGCCAAATCAGAATAAGTGGAAGACAAATCAGTCAATACACCAATCTTTACTACATCACCGCTCACCTTAGATCCTGCTTGCGCAAAAACTGGGTTTGACGCGAACATCGTCGCAGCCACCAGTGCTGCGGTTATTTGCTTTAACTTCATTGCCGTCTCCTATAGAAAAACACTAAACACCAAGATACTCATTTAACAGAGTTGCTTTTTCAGCAAGCTCGCTTTGATTTACGACTTCGACCACACTTCCGTGCTCAACTACATAATGACGATCAGCCAAAGGGGCTGCAAAACGAAAGTTTTGCTCAACCAACACAATAGTGAACCCCTTATTGCGCAAACTAGTTACGACCTCACCCAGTTTTTGCACAATGACTGGCGCTAAGCCCTCAGTAATTTCATCTAGTAACAGTAATTTCGCGCCAGTTCTTAAGATGCGTGCCATTGCCAACATCTGTTGTTCACCACCAGATAGACGGGTTCCAGGGCTGTTGCGCCTTTCGTAAAGATTGGGAAACATTTCATAGATTTCATCCAACCCCATGCCGCCAGGAGCAATCTCAGGAAGAAGCAGTAAGTTTTCTTCGGTGCTTAGGCTAGCAAAAATTCCTCTTTCTTCTGGACAAAAGCCAACACCCAGACGAGCAATTTTGTAAGTTGGCATCGAAATTGTTTGGGTTCCGTATACTTGAACCGAACCTGTTCTCTTGCTAGTTAGGCCCAGGATGGTTTTAAGAATGGTGCTACGCCCCGCTCCATTTCTTCCTAATAATGTAACCACCTCACCATCTCGCACCGCAAAGTTGACGCCGTGCAAAATATGGGACTCTCCATACCAAGACTCTAAGTCTTTAACCTCTAAAGCCATGGTGCTCATAGGTTATCACCCCCATGACTTCCCATATAGGCTTCAACGACCAGAGGATTGGTTGAAACCTCGTGATAATTTCCTTCAGCAAGCACTGAGCCGCGCTGTAATACGGTGATGCGATCAGCAATTGAAGAAACCACCTTCATATTGTGCTCAACCATCAAAATGGTGCGCCCTTTTGCCACACGATCAATTAATTCGGTGACTCGCTCAACATCTTCATGCCCCATGCCCTGAGTGGGCTCATCTAATAACATCAACTCTGGTTCCATTGCCAAAGTGGTGGCAATTTCAAGCGCTCTTTTGCGCCCATACGCCAAGTTTAATGTTTCTTCGTCGGCAAAACCCTCTAAGCCAACCTCATGCAAAAGTTCCAAAGCACGATCATTTAATACCTTTAAAGAGTCGCCAGATTTCCAAAAGTGAAACTCTGTCCCCAAAGTTTGTTGCAATGCAACACGCACATTCTCCAAAACGGTTAAATGTGGAAAAACGGCAGAAATTTGAAAAGAACGAATTACACCTCGCCGTGCAATTTGTGCGGGCG
>CANBYN010000171.1 GCA_947373615.1 Burkholderiaceae bacterium
TCAATACGTTCGCGAGCTCTCTCGCCAAGAGCAATCAAAGCACAACATGGAGAGCTACTCCAACCTTTTTGCGGAGCTGTAATTAATACATCAACGTTACAGGCTTTCATATCAACCCACATGGCGCCGGAAGCAATACAGTCCAATACAAATAAACCATTTACTGATCGAACTGCTTCGCCAACAGCCTTAAGGTAATCATCAGGAAGAATGATGCCTGCAGATGTCTCCACGTGAGGAGCAAATACAACCGCTGGTTTTTCTTTCTTAATGAACGCAACAACTTCTTCAATAGGTGCTGGCGCAAAAACACCATTAGTTGAATCTTCTAATTGATGACCTTTGAGAACTGTTACATCATCGGTAATATTGGCTAAGTCAAAAATTTGTGTCCAACGATAGCTAAACCAACCGTTTCGCAACACCAAACATTTTTGCTTGTTTGCAAATTGACGTGCAACCGCTTCCATTCCGAATGTGCCACTACCAGGAACAATTACGGCAGAGCTAGCGTTGTACGCATCTTTTAAAATACTGGAAATATCCACCATCACACGTTTAAATTCTTCAGACATATGATTTAAGGAGCGATCGGTATAAACAACCGAAAACTCTAGTAATCCATCTGGATCAACATTGGGGAGTAAGCCTGGCATAGTAGTTTCCTAGGAAATTCTGTAATAAGTCCTAAATGATAACGATTTAGACGTTTATTGCACTGCAATCTTGTTTTCTTTGATCAATTTAGCCCATTTAGACTGGTCTTCACGCAAAAAGGAGGCAAATTCATCGGCACTACCGCTGGCCGGGTCACTTCCCCGCTCCTGCATCGCCCTCCTAATTTTCTCCTGTGCCAAGACAAAGTTCACCGTTTGATTAATTTTTTTAATAATAGGTTTTGGGGTGTTTGATGGCGCGAATAGCCCAAACCAACCCACAGCACTGTAGCCGGGCAAACCGGAATCAGCCACAGTGGGAATATTAGGTATCGCCTCTGAACGTTTGCCTCCTGTTTGTGCAAGAGCCAGCAATTTCCCCGACTCAATTTGCGGCATCACAGTTTGTGCAGGAGCAAACATTAAATCAATGTGGCCAGCTAGTAAATCTGTCAAAGCCTGACCAGTACCTTTGTATGGCACGTGAAGTAAATCAACGCCTGCCATTGAAGCAAATAACTCGCCCGCCAGATGAGAGGCTGAACCTGAGCCAGAGGATCCATATCTAATCTTGCCAGGGTTCGCTTTAGCGTATGCAATCAGCGCGCGTATAGAGTTGATATTTAATGCTGGAGAAATCGTAACTATATAAGGTGAAGCAGAAACAAGAGCGACAGGAGAAAACTGTGCAATATTTTTTTCCGTGACTGCTGCAGTCGATCCCATCAATAATGTATAGCCATCTGCCGGAGACTGAGCAACCAATTCAGCTCCAATCATCCCGCTCGCACCAGGACGGTTTTCAATAATTAATGATTGTTTCCAGAGATCCCCCGTTACCGGGGCGATTAAGCGAATTAAAGTATCTGCCCCACCCCCAGGAGGAAACGGAACGATTACTTTAACTGACTTGCTTGGGTAAATATCTGCCGCATGAGAGACGAGAGGTGTCAATAAAAAGCAGGATAAAAATACTGAAATCGAGATGCGCAATAATCTCATCGAAGCTACTCAGTAATGGTAGTGCGTAATGTGGAGATGCCCTCAATTGAACACTCCACCACATCGCCAGGCTTTAAGTAAAGGTCTTCGGCATTCTCCTTGCCGACCGCCACCCCACCAGGCGCACCAGTGGAAAACATATCTCCAGCCTCAATAGGAATAAAACGTGAGAAATGCTCCAAGATATCTGATATTTTCCAGATCTGATCTACGGTATTCACGCGCATGCGCTCCTGTCCGTTAACAGAGCATGTCATCCACAAATCATAGACATCAGGAATTTCGTCGATAGTCACAATCTCCGGCCCCAATGGACCGAAACCCGGAATATTTTTTCCAGTCCAAAAACGAGACCCTGAGGCTACTTCGCGCAATTGAAGATCGCGACAAGTTAAATCATTCAGAATAGTAACGCCAGCAACATAATCCATTGCCTCTGACTTTTTGGCGCCCAGCGCTCTCTTACCAATCACAAACACTAACTCTGGCTCGTAATCCAGCCTGGTAATTCCTTGTGGCCGCACCACTTCTGCGTCATGCCCTGATAAACATGAGTTGAGCTTGATAAATGACGTTGGTTCCTGCGGAATTTCTTTAATCAAATTAGTGCGTTTTAGTTCTTCAAGATGAGTACGGTAGTTTTTGCCGACACATAAAAACTTTTCTGCGTCTGTAATCGGAGGTAAGTAAGTAATGGCTTTAGAACTTAGGAATAATTCGGCATGGTCGGCGGCAGAACAAACCCATGACTTTGCTTGCTCCATCGCCTCATCGCCCGCCCGCAAGAAAGCTTTCATATCCCGCGGAAAATTTATATACCCAAGCTTATTGGCGACATCCGCAAAAGGAAGAATATGATCTTCCGATGAATTGGATAATCGAGCGCCTATTTCTAGATTGCTTGAACCTGTCCGTGTAAACGTAATTAGTCTCATTATTTAATATTTTTGATTGGTAAAAATTGATACCATACTACAAACAGAGGCGGATAAGGGTATGACTCCACAGGTCTTCCAAAAGCCCTATAACTTAATCCGGCTTTGGGGCCTTTGAAGAAACTAGAATGCCGATGACTATCAAAGCAAAGGCTAAGCCATGAAACAGTTGGGGCGGCTCTCCAAGCATGGCAGCTGATAGCAATGCAGTGAATAAGGGGATGAAGTTGGCAAAGAAAGCGGCCATTGTTGGCCCTGCCCCATTCACCCCTAGTCCCCAACAACGGTATGCAATTAAAGAGGGGCCCACTGCTACAAAAAGAATTAATGAGCCAGTCCACCAATTGAGATCCAAGTAAGCCTGTCCTGCGGCAATCTCAAATCCATCAAACAAGGTGGTCCATAAGAGACCCACGAATACTTGTGCCATTAAGAAATCAGCCCAGGGCCATTGACGCTCAGTACTGGAGCCCGGACGACTTAACATCCAACTATAAAAGGCCCACAAAATAGTGGCGAGCATGATCAAAAGGTCGCCCAAAACCACCTCCATAGACTGTAAAGCCAATAGATTACCTCGGGATAAAACAACACCAACGCCGATCAATGAGACGACTGCGCCAAGCATCTGCAACAAGCTAGGCTTCGCTTGATAAAAGACAGCACCAATAAATAACATCCAAATTGGCATGCTTGCGCCAATTAAAGTGACATTAATGGCTGTTGAGGTTTGTAGGGCAAGATAAAGGAGTACGTTGTAACTTCCAACCCCAAAGAGACCTAAAAGCAAAAAACGTATCTTGTTTTTCCACAAGGCACTATTAGGTTTAAAGATCCGCCAGCCAAAAGGGAGCAATAGCAAGGCAGCCAACCCCCAGCGCACCGCGCTCAGGGTAATTGGAGAGATGCTTCCTACCAAAATACGACCCGCAATAGCATTTCCAGCCCACAAAGCCGTGGCAGTCAATAAATACAAAATAGTGGCTAAATTTAACTGGGGCATTAGGATGAATTAAGAAATAGAGGGAATATTGAGATCCCTAAGCAAGGGATACCCTAGCATTGTAGAAACAAATGCTTGGTATTGCTAAGATAGAGCTTAGTTAGGCAAATATGCCAGTAAGCGGGACCTACATCAAAGGGATTTATTGTGGCAATCATTACCAATATCGAAGACTTGCGGGTACTTCACCAAAAGCGCACTCCAAAGATGTTTTATGACTACGCCGATTCGGGTTCGTGGACTGAATCAACCTATCGAGCTAATGAATCCGATTTTCAGAAGATTAAGTTACGTCAGCGTGTCGCGGTAGACATGACCAATCGCACAACCAAAACAACCATGGTAGGTCAAGAAGTTGCAATGCCAGTAGCACTTGCCCCAACCGGACTGACTGGCATGCAATATGCAGACGGGGAAATTTTAGCTGCCAAAGCTGCTGAAAAGTTTGGTGTGCCTTTCTGTCTATCCACCATGAGTATTTGCTCCATCGAAGATGTGGCAGAGCGCACCACCAAGCCTTTTTGGTTTCAACTTTATGTCATGAAAGATCGTGGTTTTATAGAACGCTTAATTGAACGCGCTAAAGCTGCAAAATGTTCAGCGCTAGTGCTAACACTTGACTTACAGATCATAGGGCAGCGCAATAAAGACCTCAAGAACGGCCTTTCAGCTCCGCCTAAACTCACTATTGCCAATATGATCAATATGGCAACTAAACCTCGCTGGTGCATGGGAATGGCGATGACTCCCCGTAGAACCTTCAGAAATATCGTTGGGCATGCCACAGGGGTTGGCAACATGTCCTCACTTTCTTCGTGGACAGCAGAGCAATTTGACCCGAGCCTAAGCTGGAATGATGTGGAATGGATCAAAAAACTGTGGGGCGGAAAACTTATCATCAAAGGTATTTTGGATGAGG
>CANBYN010000172.1 GCA_947373615.1 Burkholderiaceae bacterium
TGCAATATTTGCTCGCGACCCCGAATATCAGGCAAGCCAACATGAACTTGACGGTCAAAACGTCCTGGGCGCAACAAGGCTTTATCCAATACATCAGAACGGTTGGTCGCGGCAACCACAATTACACCGCTATTACTTTCAAAACCATCCATCTCAACTAGCATTTGGTTTAAGGTTTGCTCACGCTCATCATTACCACCACCCATACCAGCGCCACGATGGCGACCAACTGCATCAATCTCGTCAATAAAGATGATGCACGGAGAATTTTTCTTGGCGTTCTCAAACATATCACGTACACGTGATGCACCAACACCGACAAACATTTCCACAAAGTCAGAGCCAGATATTGAGAAGAATGGAACCTTAGCCTCACCCGCAATGGCACGCGCCAAGAGTGTCTTACCGGTACCCGGAGGGCCTACCAGCAATACACCATGAGGAATACGTCCACCTAGTTTTTGAAACTTCTGAGGATCCTTAAGGAAATCAACTAACTCAGAGACTTCTTCTTTAGCTTCATCGCAACCAGCAACATCTGCGAATGTGACCGTGTTGCTATTTTCATCAATGAGGCGAGCCTTAGATTTACCGAAGGAGAATGCTCCACCTTTGCCGCCACCTTGCATTTGGCGCATCATGAAAAACCAAAACCCAATAATTAATAAAGTAGGTCCTAAATAGTACAAAGCAGAAACCAACATATTGGGTTCATCATCTGCTTTACCAGTAACTTGTACGCCGTACTTCATGAGGTCGCCGACCATCCAGATATCCCCTGGGGAGATGATGGAATATTTATTGCCATCGGCAGGGGTCACCTGCAATGTCCGACCTTGCACGTCAACACGCTTTACTTTGCCAACTTTGGCATCATCCATAAATTGGGAGTATGTGACCTGAGTCTGGTCCTTAGGCTTATCAAACTGTTTGAAAACAGTAAAAAGCACTAAGCCCACAATGAGCCAAACACCGATTTTTTGAAGCATATTGCTGTTCAAAATGAGTCCTTTTCTGGAGTGATCCAGGAGTTAAAGCGAATCGCTACCTAAGTATTTGATTCTACTACCAGCCTTTTTCAAGGGCTAATGGCATATTTATTTAATAAACCCCTAAATTATTGAGGGATTAGTCCTGTTTGCTGCTTATTTAAGTGGTTATTTTGGTGGTTTCAGACTTCTTCCCAAAAGGAATATCTCTGAGGACTTTGCGCGAGATGCTTTAGGTTTGCGAGAAGCGACCGTTTTGAAGACCTTTTTGAAGGATTCTACGATTTGGCTGTAACCGCTTCCGTTAAAACACTTAATCAAAAGCGCGCCTTCAGGTTTGAGGTGGGCGCTAGCAAAGTCTAAAGCGATCTCTGCTAAAAAAGCCATTCTGGCCGCATCTGCTACACCTACTCCAGAAAGGTTTGGCGCCATATCAGACAGGACCAAATCGACCTTAGATTCCGCGCTCTTGGGTAAAAGGGCCTCTAAAGCAGCTAGCCCCTCCTCTTCTCTAAAATCACCCTGAATAAAACTCACATCGGCAATATCTTCCATTGGCAAAATATCGATAGCAATAATTTGCCCATCGGGCTTTCCTGATTCGATTTTAGGATTACTTTTACCAAGTTCGGTGAGGCGATTGCGAGCATACTGAGACCAGCTCCCAGGAGCGCTCCCTAAATCCACAATAGTCATACCTGCTTTGATGAGATGATCTTGCTCGTCAATTTCACTAAGCTTATAAACCGCTCTAGCGCGATAACCCTCTTTTTGAGCCATCTTCACATAGGGATCGGTTAAATGATCCTGCAACCAACTTTTATTAAATTTATTCTTTGCCACAACTTACCCACTTTCGCCCTCCATTTTCCTAGTTTCCGTCTTCTAAAGCAAAAGGAATCGAGCAAAAAGGCGGCAAATTTGAGCTAAAAGGGGAATTTTGACCCCCAATGCTCTATCATCAAACGCATGACTGCACTCACTATTACCCCTGCACAACGTAAATCACTTAAAGCTGACGCACATGACTTAAGTCCTGTCGTCATGATTGGTGGCGATGGCTTAACTCCCGCTGTTATCAAAGAGGCGAAGTTAGCCATTAATCACCACGGTTTAATTAAGGTCCGCGTTTTCGGAGATGAACGCGAAGCGCGCATTGCTATCTATGAAGAACTTTGCGACAAGTTAGATGCCGCACCAGTTCAACATATTGGCAAATTACTGGTGCTGTGGAAACCCAAAGATGCCGTTGAAGAAGCATTTAGTAATTTAGGACGCTCAAGCAAGCAAACCAAAAAGACTTTGCAAGCTCCGCGCACTAAACGTCAAGGAACTCGTGCTCCAGCAAAAGCCGGTGTTCGTACTAGCACCTCTGAAAGATCAGATCGTCGCTCTGCTTCCAATAAGTCACCATTTACCCGTGCTGCCGCTGTCAAAACAGCAGCCCCTAAGAAACGAGTTTTACGCTCTGAAGCGGTTGAATCCAAAATTGGTTGGTCATCACCTGGCTACAGAAAAGCTGCGGCTGCACCAGCACCAATTAAGAAGCGCAAAGTCCGAATGAGCAGCACCAAGAAAAAATCACTAGGCTCTTAATGAGAGCCATTAAGAAAGAAAAGCGCCGCTAGTCGGCGCTTTTTGTTGCCCGCCAAACCAAGACCAGACCTAGAAGCGCTTGAATCACAAACAACGTACTAGATGCGCCATGCAGCCGTGAAAATAATGTAGCGTTAGTAGTTTCACGAACTGATAAACCTAAATAGAGCGCTTGATCTCTCAGTGAATTCATCCATGGAATCACGATGAATGCCGCGCCAACTGAGCATGCAAGCATTCCCAATAAGATCCAACGAGTGAGACGGTAATAGTTATTGCCTTGTCGCACCAGATGATTAGCCATCACCATTAAAAAAGTGCTAAGAGCAACACCAAGATAGGCGGTGGTTTTAAAGAGAGTAGCAGCCACCATGCCAGCAACTTGCCTATCCCCTAGAGTGGAAAATAAAACGGGGACAACTAAAAATCCAATGGTGATAAAGCTACCAACCCAAAGACCTGATACAAGACTGAAAACTCTTTGAGTGCTAGCTAAAGACATTAGAGGTACCGAACTGACAATATTTCAACTTCGCGATTTCCACCGGGTGCTTGAACAGCAACAACATCGCCCTCTTCCTTGCCAATTAATGCACGAGCAATTGGGGAGCTGATAGAGATTTTTTTAACCGCAATATCGGCCTCATCATCACCAACAATTTGATAGGTAAGCTTAGCGCCTGATTCTAAATCCTCTAGATCAACCGTAGCCCCAAAAACCACGCGACCAGAAACATCCAATGTAGCGGGATCAATGATTTGTGCGGCAGATAATTTGCCCTCAAGCTCTTGAATGCGGCCTTCAATGAAGCCTTGTTTTTCTTTGGCAGCATCGTATTCAGCATTCTCAGAAAGATCGCCTTGAGCACGAGCTTCGGAGATGGCATTGATTACGGAGGGACGTTCAATATGTTTAAGGCGGTGCAGCTCTTCTTTAAGAAGCTCTGCACCGTGCTTGGTAATCGGAATTGTGCTCATGCTACTAACCTAACTTAAATTCTTGCGCAAAATCGCGCGTATTAAAAGTTAATTTTAGATTAAATGAGCTCGCGATGTAAGTTTTGCAAAGAATAAACCTCAAGCGAGTCTAGTCGGCCATTTTCGGAGGCTAATAAACCATCCATCACAGCGCGCGCAGCACTAATAGTCGTATAGTAAGTTACGCCATTTGCCTGAGCACTGGTACGAATTGATCTTGAGTCAGCAATAGCTGTACGGGTTTCATCTACAGTCGTAAACACTAAGGAAATTTCACCGTTTTTAATGAAATCGACAATGTGAGGACGTCCGTCTTTAACCTTGTTCACCAATCTAACCGGCAGACCAGCCGCTTCAATTGCTGCAGCTGTGCCTTTAGTTGCCACCATCGGGAAACCCAATTGGTGTAGCAACTTAGCCACTTCGATCGCCATAGGTTTATCGCTATCTTTGACTGTCAAGAGAACCGTTCCGCTCTTGGGCAATTTGATGCCAGCGCCTAACTGGGACTTAAACAAAGCCTCACCAAAGGTTTTACCTACACCCATCACTTCACCGGTCGAGCGCATTTCAGGCCCCAGGATTGGATCTATACCAGGAAACTTATTAAATGGAAATACCGCCTCTTTTACAGAGAAATAAGGGGGCTTTACTTCTACCTTAATGCCCTGCTGATCTAACGATTGACCAACCATGCAGCGTGCAGCAATCTTCGCTAACTGCAAGCCCGTAGCTTTGGATACAAACGGTACGGTTCGTGAAGCGCGCGGATTAACTTCCAAGACATAAATGACGTCTTTGCCATCCACATTTTGAATAGCAAACTGAACGTTCATGAGCCCAACCACATTGAGGCCTCTAGCCATTGCCGCGGTCT
>CANBYN010000173.1 GCA_947373615.1 Burkholderiaceae bacterium
CCTTGCCAATGACTTCCCTGACATCTGGTGAAAGAGTTGGACAAGCTGAAACACGCTCTAGAGCAGCCTTCATTTTAGCCTGATAAGGCTGAGCAAATAAGCTCCAGCGATCCAAGGCTCTAGCCAAGCGGGCTGCTACCTGAGGATTAAGGGGGTCTAAGGCGAGCACACTATCAACCCAAAACTCATACCCACTACCATCGGCCTGATGAAAGCTAGCAGGATTATTGGCACAAAACGTATGAATAACGCTACGAACTCGATTTGGATTATTTAACTTAAATGCAGGGTGCTCGCGTAACCGCTTTACCTCAACCAAAGTGGATTCTAGGCCGTCAACTGGTGGTCGACTTGATTGCAATCCAAACCATTTATCGATCACCAAAGCATCGTTGGCAAATCGACCGTAAAAATCTACTAAACAATCTTTGGAGGCTTTTGCTCCATGAACCACCAATGCCGCTAAAGCGGCATAGCGGTCTGTCATATTGTCAGCAATGTGATATTGATTTGCCGCCATAGGCGCCCATATGGTGGGAGCTGCCTCGAGCAACATGCTCAGCGCTAGATTTTTAAGAGCCCGCTTACCGGAACTTACCCCATCCGACTTAAATGGTCCAGGCGTTTGCATCTGTTGATATAAAGCGGCCCACTCTAGTTGTAGTTGCTTGGCTATTTCTTGGCGGAAAGCACGGCGCGCCAAAAAGATTTGCTGCGGATCAACGCTAGCGCATTGCTCATAGAGATAGGCTTCAGCAGGGAGCGTTAGAGCTAGCTCTTTAAAAGCAGGGTCCAGATTGGGATCCATTAAAAGATTGCGATAAGCATTTATTAACGCGGTATCTGGTAAACGATTTTTTAAAATCATTTGCATGGCTAGCTTTTGTCCAGCCTCCCACCGGTTAAATGGATCATCATCACTTGAGATCAGCAATAACAGATCCTCTTCGCTTTGTTCAAACTCTAAATTGATTGGGGCTGAAAAGTTCCGATTAATTGATAGTGCCGGACGTTCTTGAACCGCATCAAATACCCAAGACTGGGATGACTCAGTTAACTCCAGAAGCTTTTCTGCCTGATCGTTTACTTTTGTGAGCAGACGCACCCTGATTGGAATGTGAAAAGGTATTTTCTTTGGCTGCCCTGGGCTTGGCGCGCAACTTTGCGTCAAAGTGAGGTGGTACTGTTTTTTATCGGCATCGTACCGCTCTTGCACCTTTACCTTCGGTGTGCCGGCTTGGCTATACCAGTTTCTAAATTGGGTAAGATCTCGCCCATTAGCATCTGCCATGGCCGCCAAAAAATCATCACAGGTAACCGCCTGTCCATCATGGCGCTTGAAATACAAGTCCATGCCCTTACGAAAACCCGCTTGACCCAAAAGAGTTTGGTACATCCGCACTACCTCAGACCCCTTTTCGTAGACCGTAACAGTGTAGAAGTTATTAATTTCTTGATATTCATCAGGACGGATGGGGTGAGCCATGGGGCCCGCATCTTCTGGAAACTGAAGCTGGCGCAGCAATCGAACATCTTCAATTCGCTTTACCGCTCTACCTGATTCACTACCCATCTGATCGGCCGAGAACTCTTGATCCCTAAATACCGTAAGACCTTCTTTAAGAGAAAGCTGAAACCAGTCTTGGCAAGTTACACGGTTGCCGGTCCAGTTATGAAAATATTCGTGCGCAACAACGCTTTCAATATTTGCAAAGTCAGCATCTGTCGCAGTTTCAGATTGAGCCAAGACAAACTTGGTATTGAAAATATTCAATCCCTTATTTTCCATGGCGCCCATATTAAAGTCACTTACTGCCACAATCATAAAACGCTCTAAATCGAGCTCTAAACCAAAGCGTTTTTCATCCCAACGAATTGATGCAATCAAGGAATCCATTGCATGGCGAGTTTTCTGAAGATCATGAGGCTCCACCCAGATCTGCAAAAGCTTCTTAGCGCCGCTACCAGTAGTAATGGTTTCTTCGATACATTCGAGCTTGCCAGCGACCAATGCAAATAAATAAGCAGGTTTAGGAAATGGATCTACCCAAGTAGCGCTATGCCAGCCATTGGGTAGCTTTTCAGTATTCAATAAATTGCCATTTGAGAGTAGTACTGGGCACTCAGCTTCACGGGCTCGCAAAACCACTCGGTAGCGCGCCATCACATCTGGGCGATCCAAGAAATAGGTAATTTTTCTAAACCCCTCTGCCTCGCACTGAGTAAAGAAGTTTCCGTTTGAAACATATAAACCCATTAAAGAAGTATTGTTCTCGGGGGCGCACACGCAAATGATCTCAACAATAAATTTTTCCTGACCTCCATTTGGCAGGGAATGAATGGTGAGTAATTCTGGAGTTAATTCATAATGTCGATGGACCTCGCCATTGATCCTCAGACTAACAAACTCCAGCTCTTGACCAACCAATACGAGGGGCGCTCCCAACTCAAAGCTTTTTCCTGGCAATACTTCAACTCGGCTCTTCACTATCGTGCGCGCAGGATCTAATGCAATATCCAACTCAACTTGATCAAAGGTATAGACAGGAGGACGATATTCGAGCCGACGAAAGCTCTGTGGCAGATCTGTTTTCATACACTCATTCTAAATCTAGGCCCAAATGAGCGTGGCAATTCCAATCACAATAAAGGTAACGGCTGCGACTGCATGCACCCATTTAATAGGTATACGCTGAGTGAATTTTTGACCAATCCACACTGCTGGGGCGTTGGCCAGCATCATCCCCAATGTGGTGCCAATTGTTACCGAAACGACATCTTCATATCGCGCACCTAAAGCGATCGTCGCAATTTGTGTCTTATCCCCCATCTCAGCAAGAAAAAAGAGGCTCGTGGTTAATAAGAATATCCGCAAAGCTTTATCTTGGACTTTAGATCCCTCCGCATCATCGATATGATCGGGCACCAAAAGCCATAGGCCGATACCCAAAAAGCTCAAGCCCAAGATCCAACGCATCACGTCTGGCGATACCAAAGTGGTCAACCAATGTCCCAATAGTGCGGCGCAAGCATGGTTGGCTATGGTGGCGACCAAGATTCCTGCAATGATGGCTAAAGATTGCTTTGGATAGCGAGCCGCCAACATCAATGAGAGCAGTTGAGTTTTATCCCCCATCTCTGCCAGTGCTACAACACCAGCAGAGATGGTTAAAGCGGAAAAATCCATATATTTTTACATCCTTTCCGACCTAAAGTAGCTAATAGGCCTACTATTAAAGTCCAAATTAATTCAAATCATCAGCAAAAGCATTTTGCTTTAGGTATAGCTCAAAATCCTCAGCATTTAATGGTGGAGAATATAAATACCCCTGAATATAGTCGCACCCGAGAGTGATCAAGATATTTCTTTGCTCAACCGTCTCCACACCTTCCGCAATCACAGATATTCCGAGCCGATGAGCCATTTGAATCATAGAGTTACATACAATTTCTTCAGTAGAACCTGCTTTTAAATTGGCGATGAAAGAAATATCCAACTTGATTGAATCAATTGGAAATCGATTTAAATAAGAAAGGGATGAAAATCCGGTGCCAAAATCATCAAGAGACAATTTAATCCCAGATCGCACGATTTCATCAATCTTATGAATGGCTGTTAAGTCTTCCTGAACCAAGATGGATTCTGTAATCTCAAAAGCAAAATTTGACCCCGCAAGACCTGCGTCATGCACTTTCTGGACAAAATGATCAATACCAGATTCAGAAGCTGCATCCATCAACTCGATAGGTGATTTATTGATGCTTATCTGAAAGGGGCTGTTCAATAAATCTACCCACTGCTTGCAATACTGAATGGCCTGAGTCCTACACCATAGGCCAATTTTTAAAATGGATCCCGACTGCTCTGCTATAGAGATAAATTCTTGCGGATTAAGTAGCCCATACTTAGGATGGTTCCAACGTATGAGCAATTCTGCCTTTTCTATTTTTCTAGTTTTGAGATTGATGATTGGCTGAAAAAATGGAACAAATTGACCCGAATCAATCGCTTCGGAAAAACTATTTTTTAGCTCCAGTTTTTTTGACTCAAATTCACAAAATTCATCTGTGCATTCCGCAATCCACTCCCCCTTGGATCTGCGCAATTCTTTAACTAAGAGCTCAACCTGTAGTAAGACTTTGTTTAAAAAATCTTGCTTACTAGAAAAAAGACGGTACACAATCGTTGATTTAATCAAAATTAATGAATCATTAAATCGAAATGGAGATTGCAAGAAATCGTGAATTTTTAAGCAAAAACTTTTTGTAAAATCCGCATCAACTTCATGATGCAAAAGAATGGCAAATCGATCACCCCCAAGATGGCATAGTAAGGATTGACGGGGAAGCAAGGATTGAATCCGCGTTGAGAACTCCTTAATTATTTCATTCCCCACCTCGTGACCAAG
>CANBYN010000174.1 GCA_947373615.1 Burkholderiaceae bacterium
TCCCACAAATCGGACATACTTCTTTGGAGCAGTTAATGGCCCGCTTTGAGAAGATGGACTATCGCAATCGGTTTTTACAACCCATGGATGGTCCTGAGCTCAAAAGCAATACGGAATTGGCAGTGGGCTTATGCCAAAAGCGTCCATTATGGAGATTGAGTATTCAAACTCATAAACTGATTGGAATAAGATAATTCGGCGAAGGCCAGCTTACTATTGAATAAGAGTTGAATGAATACTAAACAATCCGCCATCTCGATTACTCGCCGCCTTGAATTTGATTCGGGGCATCGCATTCCAAATCATGATGGGCAATGCAGGCACTTGCATGGTCATCGCTATGCTATTGAGGTGACTCTTACAGGTGAGGTGGCTGATCATCCTGGTAAGGCTGATGATGGCATGGTTCTCGATTTTGGTGATATCAAGCTCCTAACAAACCAATACGTAGTGGAGCTTTGGGATCATGCCTTTTTAGTGGCTAAAGAAGATGAGGGGTTGGTGGCATTCTTGGCAACACTCCCAAATCACAAAACGGTCGTCATGGAACACGTGCCAACCGTAGAAAATTTGGCGAATGCGGCTTTTTCTATTCTAAAGCCCGTTTTTAATAAAGCATTTAACGGCCGCTTAGAGCTTAATTCTCTTCGCCTTTATGAAACACCCAATTGTTGGGCTGACGTAAAACAGTTTTAAATGATGCCATCAGAGCTCGACCGCCAGTTTATGCAACAGGCTATAGAGCAGGCACAGTTAGCTGCTCTTGAGGGCGAAGTCCCAGTTGGTGCCGTACTGGTGAGAGATGGACAGGTGATCTCAAAGGCGTTTAATAAGCCAATTACAAATCATGATCCTAGCGCGCATGCAGAAATGTTGGCATTAAGACAGGCAGCTTTAAGTGAAGGAAATTATCGTTTACCTGGTAGCACTCTATATGTAACACTTGAGCCATGCGCAATGTGTTCTGGAGCAATGCTTCATGCTAGAGTGGAACGGATTGTTTATGGTGCCGCTGATCCTAAAACAGGTGCAGCAGGTAGTGTTTTGGATATATTCTCTACAAAACAAATTAACCACCAAACAAGTGTTGAGGGTGGAATTATGAGTGATGAGTGCGGCCAATTGCTACGCGATTTCTTTAAGGAGCGACGTTGAAATCCATCCACCTAATTGCTCCTTCAGGAGCAAGTTTAGATGCTAAAAGCCCGCTTGCTGGCATTGATTGGTTTGAGAAAAATGGATTTTCTATTGAGAATGCAGCATGTACTCAGCGGGTATTTGAACGTTTTGCTGGAGCCGACGAACAGCGTTTATCTGAAATTAATGATTTGGCAAAAGTAAATCCAGAGGCTGTTGTAATGGCAATGCGTGGCGGATACGGTTTGCACCGTCTCCTACCTGCTATTGAGTGGAAATCTATTGCAAAGGCAATCCAAAATGGGTTGCAAATTTGTGGGCATAGCGATTTCACTTCATTCCAATTGGGCTTGTTGGCCAAGACGGGTGCAGTGACTCTATCTGGCCCAATGCTTAATTACGATTTTGGATGCCTAGATGGGGGCGGTATCTCAATTCCTCCAAACGAATTCATGTGGCAGTATTTTCAGTCTGCAGTCCAAGAACGAAGATTGAAGTGCACTGTTTCTGCGCCTCAATCTTTTTTGGGAAAAGTAGCTACGGGATCAGTAAATGGATTGCTGTGGGGTGGCAATTTAACCGTATTAAATAGTTTGGTGGGTACGCCTTATTTGCCTACACAAGAACAGACTCAGGGTGGAATTTTGTTCTTAGAGGATGTGAATGAGCATCCGTATCGAATAGAAAGAATGCTGATGCAATTGCTTGATGCGGGTATTCTTGCAGGGCAATCCGCCATCTTGCTGGGCGGGTTTTCAGCGTATCGACTTTACGATAACGATAGAGGCTATTCTTTAGATCGTGCTATAGAGATAATACGTAAACGCTTGTTAGATAACGTCCCTATTTTGACAGAACTTCCATTTGGTCATCAGCCAAATAAACTTACGTTGCCGGTAGGTGCTCAAGCTAGCTTAGATTACAGCCCAAAAGAATTTATTTTGAAGGCCAACTGGTAGATTTATTTGAGAAATTTTTTCACTCAAAGCTCGCTAGTTTTACTATTTATTTGTGCGTTTACTTATACAGGGACAACAATGGCAACTGAAGAGCCAAAATATTCTGTTCTTGAAAAAGAAGCTCCTTTTGAGTTGCGCTCTTATGCAACGATGATCCTCGCGGAAGTTCAAGTAGAAGGCGACCTAGATGAGGCATCTAGCCAAGGATTTCGTTTAATTGCTGCTTATATTTTTGGGCAAAACCAGGTAAATGAAAAGATTGCAATGACGGCGCCGGTAACAGTCGAAGAGCAGAATATAAAGAGCAAAAAGATTGCAATGACTGCTCCAGTAGGCATTGAGCCTAATGCTGGTAAATGGACTGTGTCTTTTGTGATGCCAGCGCAATATACTATGGAATCATTGCCAAAACCTCTGAACGACAAAGTTCAATTGCGTCAAATTCCAGCGGTAAAGCGAGCGGTAGTTTCCTTTTCGGGTTTTTACAATACTCAGAAAGTCGCTGAAAAAACTCTCGAACTAGAGATGTGGATGAAAACCCGAAACTTACAAGCCAATGGAGCGCCGCATTTTGCGCGTTATAACCCACCTTGGACGTTACCTTTCATGCGTCGTAACGAGATCATGATTACCGTTCGTGACTAAAGATTTTAAGCCTCAAAACTCTTCAATATAAATTTAGCGCCGCTATCATTACCCAGCGCCTTAATGAGTACTGGCAAGGCCTCTCCCAAATATTTTTTTAATGTCCATGGCGGATTAATAATGAACATGCCACTGGCCTGAAGACGTTTTTCGCCGGGCGCATTCTCGACACGAAGTTCTGCATGTAGCCATGAACGCTTATGATTAACAGCAATCTTTTTCATGCGATCTGGTAGTGCGGTAGACTCTCTTCTGGAGAGGGCAGGATACCAGATGGCGTAACAACCGGTAGCAAAGCGTTGTAATGCCTCTTCCATTGCAGTCTCTAGATAGCGATAGTCTTGCTTGTCCTCGTAAGATGGGTCAATCAACACCAAGCCACGCCTACTTGGTGGTGGTAGTAGACCTTTGAGTCTGGCAAAACTATCAACTGCATAAATATCGATTTGCTTAGCTTGTTTTAGTTGACTGATATTGTGTCTCAGGATATCTATCTCTTTAGGATGCAATTCAAACAGCTTGAGTCGATCCTGTGGCCTCAATAGGTGCGCTAGGATGAAAGGCGAGCCTGGGTAGATGGCAATCTCTCCATCAACATTTTCTGCCTGAATTAGATTTAGATAATCTTGAATACTTTTCACAACCGAGATGCCATCCGCGCTGCAAGACTCTACAAATTTAGCCAAGCGAAAAATTCCGCCATCCGCTTCTTTGCTAACAGAGGCAAAGCCATCTAGCAAGCTGTAGATACCTGCGCCGGCATGGGTATCTACAATCGTTAGGGCGCCAGGCTTTTCTTGTAAATACTCTACCAAGTGAATTAAAGTTAAATGCTTCAGAATGTCAGCATGACTGCCAGCGTGAAAGGCGTGTCGATAACTAAACATATTGGTTTAGGTAGATTTTGAGGGCGAAGAAATGAACTGCGCTTTGATAAATAATATTAATGTAATCAGAATGATGACTATTGAGGCGTATTGCAAAGGCAGATTGAATTCATGATCCATGACCTGTGTCAAATGGGCGTAGATTGCAATCACGCCACCAATTGCGATGAAACGCAGCCAAATGCTTTTAAGGGACATATATTTCTCTGGAAAGTGACTGGCCAATACTGCTCCAACCATGCCGCACCACAAGCCAAAACCTGCTCCCCCCATTATGTCAGTGAGCCAGTGCGCCCCTATAGCATTTCTAGAGAGACCAACTAGTGTTGCGAGTAAAAATAGCAATAACAGAAGGCTACGTTTATTTTTATCGCATGAAAAATATATCGCGCTTGCAATTGCAAAGGCGGTAAGAGTGTGGCCCGATGGAAAGGAGTTGTATAGCAGTAGTTCCCCGATCCGATGAAAGCTACCATCTACCAACACACTCGCTGGCCTTGGGAGGTCGAAGGCATTCTTGAGTACATTAGTAGTAATTGCAGAAATAAGTCCTGCAAAAATACCTGCTGTAAGCAAGCGTGGGGCTAATAAGATCAAAGGGAATGCAAAAGCAAAAATTCCCCAACCATTACCTAGAAAGGTGAGCCAAGTCCATAACGTGTCTGGAAGTAAAAGGGTGCGTTGGTTGACTAACAGAAAACTGCTGCCTTGAAGCTCGCCAAAGTA
>CANBYN010000175.1 GCA_947373615.1 Burkholderiaceae bacterium
ATGTTTCAGTATGCTGAAAATGCACAGGTCAATGGATTACAGGCCATTATTGCTGGCGCAGGCGGCGCAGCGCACTTACCAGGAATGCTTGCTTCTAAAACAATCGTTCCTATTTATGGCGTTCCGGTCGCAAGCAAATATTTACGTGGCGAAGATTCTTTGTATTCGATTGTGCAGATGCCCAAAGGAATTCCGGTGGCTACTTTTGCTATTGGTGAGGCTGGCGCAGCTAATGCAGCCCTTCATGTGATTGCTGGCTTAGCATTGCATGATGAAGATTTAGCTCGACGTCTCGTAGAGTTCCGTGTTAATCAATCGGATATTGCACGCTCCATGAACTTGCCGGGATATTAATTCAATGGCAGATCACATGGAACCCATTTTGCCGGGTTCATATTTAGGAATATTGGGGGGTGGTCAGTTGGGCCGGATGTTTACTCAGGCTGCCCAATCAATGGGTTACAAGGTCTGCGTTCTTGACCCAGACCTTAATAGCCCAGCTGGCTCGATCGCAGAAAAATTTATCCCAGCTGGCTACACCGATTCAGATGCTTTAAAAGAAATGGCATCCATTTGCTCATCTGTAAGTACTGAATTTGAAAATGTACCCGCACAAGCTTTAGATGAACTTGAATCTCTAGGTGTATTTGTTGCCCCCCGAAGTAGTTGTGTATCGTTAGCGCAGAATCGTATTGCTGAGAAAAAATTCTTGGCTACCTGGAAATCTGAAACTAATATTGGACCTGCGCCAAATTTTGTGATTGAGCATGACGCAGATATTGTCCATGTTCCCACGAGTCTCTTCCCTGGTATTTTAAAGACTGCTCGAATGGGGTACGATGGGAAAGGTCAGGCAATTGTTTATGGTGCTGAAGGTTTGACTGATGCATGGAATGAATTCGGGCGGGTTCCCTGCGTTTTAGAAATGCGCATGGAATTGGATTTCGAAGTTTCTGCTTTAGTGGTTCGTGGGTATGATGATGCTGTAGTATCTTATCCAGTCGCACAAAACATCCACCGCGAAGGTATTTTGCATACCTCATTTGTGCCGGCTCCATCCTTGAAGTCAGGGCAAGAAAAGAAAATAATTGATGCGGCAAAAGCACTCATTCGTAAGATTGATTATGTAGGCGTGCTTTGCATTGAATTTTTTGTGCTAAAGAATGGTGATATCGTCGCCAATGAGATTGCTCCTCGCCCACATAACTCTGGACACTACACGATGGATGCGTGTGTGAGTAGTCAATTTGAACAGCAAGTAAGAGCAATGGCTCGCCTGCCTTTAGGGGATACCCGTCAGCTGGCACCGGTTGCGATGTTAAATTTGTTGGGTGATCTTTGGTTTGAGGGGAATGGATATCAAGCTCGCGAGCCAGCTTGGAACAAAGTACTAGCTCACCCTGATGCAAAACTTCATCTCTATGGAAAGTCAGTCCCTCATATCGGTAGAAAAATGGGCCACATTAATTGTTTGGGCAAGGCTCTGAATGAAGCTCGTCAAAATTGCGCAGCTGTAGCCATAGAATTAGGGATTGAGCCCTAGTAATGACCAGCGATAGTAGGTCATTGCAATCTTCAGCGGTGATAAATGAAGCAGTGCAAACCTTGCGTGAAGGTGGTTTAGTTGCCTTTCCAACGGAAACAGTTTATGGCTTAGGGGCTGATGCAAAAAACCTTGAGGCTATTAAGAAAATTTTTACTACAAAAGGGCGCCCATCCAATCATCCTGTAATTGTGCATCTGGCCGCACCTGACATATTCGATCTTGCTCAGGTAGACTGGGTGCCGGTATTGGCACCATGGGTAAGAGATATATCTGAAGATGCTCTTAAGCTAATTAATGCTTTTTGGCCTGGTCCACTGACCTTAGTCTTTAAAAAAGATAAAAGCGTATTAAATGAATTGACGGGCGGTCAGGATACTGTTGCCATACGTGCACCCGCACATCCCATCGCGCAAGAGTTACTCCGTAAATTTAAAGGCGGAGTAGTTGCCCCATCTGCCAATCGTTTTGGCAAGGTATCACCAACTAGCGCTGCAGATGTTCGTCAAGAGTTTGAAGGCGCCCTCGATCTCATGATTCTCGATGGCGGTGATTGTGAAGTGGGTATTGAGTCCACCATCGTGGATTTATCTAGTGGGGATAGGGCTCTCCTTCTGCGACCTGGTGTTATTACTCCTAGTGAGATATTAGCTAAGACAGGTATTAAGATATATCAGCCAGGTGAGATTCAGGTGGGGGAGTCGGCGGAGTCTTTCCCAAGGGTTTCTGGAAGTCTGCGCGCTCATTACGCTCCTACTACCCCTTTGCGCCTTTATGCATCTGGGCGTGTGCTTGATGCATTGAGTGAATTTCCTGACACTAAATCCCGTGTGGCTGTAGCAGTTTGGGATTCTGAATCTGCTTTAGGCCATGATGGTCATCCGTCTGTGCATTTTGAGGAAGTGCTGGTGTCAAGTGATAGCGCAACATTTGCCAGTCGATTTTATCGTTTATTGCGAGATTTAGATCGGCAGGGTTGGGATTTAATTTTGCTTCCCGAGCCACCTGAGGGTGAGGAATGGGATGGTGTAAGAGACCGTCTTCAGCGCGCCTGTTTTGGATCAGGACCATCCTCAAGCAACCATGCCAACAATTGATCGTGTGCCTCTAAACCTCTCCAGGCGTTGGGATGATTGATAAATGATGTTACTGCATACATTCTTCCGGATTTGCTGATGACATAGCCAGAGATAGCCCGTACATCGACAAGTGTGCCGGTTTTAATTCTGGCTTCAGGCTTTTGCTTTAGGTGTAGAAATTTACGTAGCTGAGTTACAAGACGGTTACGCATAGTTCCATCCGTGCCGGCAATTGGTAGGCTGTTATAAAAAATTTCTCCTATTGGTAGATTGCGAGCCGTAAGCAAAAGTTGATTCATTTGGCCGGCAGCGATCGCTTCATTGCGAGATAGGCCAGAACCATTCTCAATCACTAACCCAGGAAACTCTAAATTATTTTGTTTTAGCCAGCTTCGGATTACTTGCTCACCATTCGCTGTTGTGGCAGGCTTCCCAATTTTTTCTAGAGCTAAAGTTAGTAGCAGCTGGCGAGCCATGACGTTGTTTGAATGCTTGTTGATATCCAGAACATCATCGCCAAGATTGATGCCTTCAAATTGAAGGAGCGGCCTCGCTGTAAGCGGTACAGAACCATCCTTCCCTATAGGTTGATGAGCCCACGTACCACCAGCTATTTCCCAGGCAGCAGCAAATCCTTGGGTTAAAAAGGTATTGGCATCAAGCGCTACAACGTTATAGTTCACACTAGTGCAGGCGCTAGGGAAGCTTCCAGAGAATTCAGCGGACAGTGGTTGATCTGAGGGTGACCAACCCTCGGGGTTTAAATTAAATTGAATATTACTTATCCAGTTATCACAAGGCCTATCGACCAACTGCATCCGATTGTTTATTTTCAATTGCGAAAGAGCCGGGGTATAACGGATGTCTATAAAATCTGCAGTTGAAGATTTTCCTAGTTGAAATGACAATGCTCTAAATGCATAGAGCAAAGGGTCGGGAGGAACGTTGTAAGCACGTAAGATCTCGCCATCAATAGTATTGTGTGCCATGACGCTGGGGGCATATGCAGTTCGATCGAAAAATAAATTCCCATCAATTTTCTGAATACCAAGATTCTGTAAATCTTTCATCAGTTTGGCCAGCTCTTCAGGCACTAATTTGGGATCGCCAGTACCTTGAAGATAGAGATTACCTTTAAGCGTTCCCTGACGAATGAGGCCATCGGTATATATATTCGTATGCCAACGATACTTTGGGCCAAGAACATCTAAACTTGTTAATGTAGTGAGTAGCTTCATGGTTGAGGCAGGATTCATTGGTTCTGACGCACGCCAATCCAAGATATTTTTGGAGACGTGCATACCATTGCGACTAGGCTCAATCTCAATCACGGAGATACTGATTGATTCATTAGGTATTTGGTTGCGTTTTAGACTGCTGGAAATTGTCTGTGGAATAGTTGTGCGCACATCGTTAGCCTTTGCTGAAAGGGTAATGACGCTAGCACCAATCGAGAAGATTGCTAAAACGTTAATTAGCGGACGTTGAAAAAAATTTGGCATCCTCGATAGGATAAACGCGTGGTTCAAATACTAATTTCAAGTGAACATCTTGGTTGACCATAGCGGGCTAAACAATATATAGGGGGATACTCTTGAAATCTCAGTATTCAGACCTATATAATCAGCACTCCTTACATGCGAGTGCTAAAACGGGTGATTTATAAGTAAACATCC
>CANBYN010000176.1 GCA_947373615.1 Burkholderiaceae bacterium
CCCATCATGCCCATGTTGTAGGCACTTACATTAAATTGCCCAATATCATCACCCCACAAAATCAGAATATTAGGCTGTGATGCTGCATAGGATTGAGCGGTCACAAGGGAGGTAGCTGCCAAAGCGCTAGCCAATATTGATTGTTTTAATTGGTGAGGCAATTTCATGTAAAGCCTTTTAATCGAGGTAAGTAATAGATTAATCTACTTAGAAGATAATAGAAAGCAGAAAGATATTAATGACACTTCTGAAGTCAAATCTGCCGCCCCTTCCCAAAGGAAGGCACTACCGCTATCACGTAATGGCCAAGCCTAGCGGGAGTGAATGCAATATTGACTGCGATTACTGTTTCTACCTCCATAAGGCTGAATTATTGGAGCACCCCGCCCAAGCCCGAATGTCTGACGAAACGCTTGAGAGCTACATCAAGCAATACATTGAGAGTCAAACTGGCAAAGAAGTGATTTTTTCTTGGCAAGGTGGTGAACCCACCCTAATGGGAATCGCTTTCTACCAAGAAGTGGTTGATCTACAGAAACGATATGCCAAACCAGGGCAACGCATCGAGAATGACCTGCAAACCAATGGCATTGCATTAGATGATGATTGGGCAATATTTTTAAAGAAGAATCATTTTTTAGTAGGCCTGTCAATTGATGGCCCACAAGAACTGCACGACTTTTATAGAAAAACTCGTAATGGCAAACCTACATTTGAATATGTCCTAAATGCTTCAAAGTTATTACGCCAATATGAAGTCCCTTTTGCAGCGCTATGCGTAGTCAACCGCCAAAATGCCAAGTATGGCAAAGCTGTTTATCGTTTCCTGGTGGATGAAATTGGCACAGCCAGAGTTCAATTTAATCCCGCAGTAGAGCCTAGAGTATTTAAAGAGCAGGCCCCAGGGAAATTAGATTTTTCCAATGCACCCCTGCAAGATTCACCCAGCGCTAAGCCAGGCCACCCCCTTTCTATCGTTACTGATTGGAGTGTTGATGCGGATGACTATGGTCAGTTTCTATGCGATGTTTGGGACGAATGGCTAGCAACAGACTTTGGCAGAGTTCATGTAAATCTATTTGAAACAGCGGTTGCTCAGGCTGCTGGCATGGGTGCTCAAACCTGTACTCAAGCTGAGTTTTGTGGAAAAGGCTTGGCAGTAGAGCATGATGGACAAGTGTATTCATGCGATCATTTTGTCTATCCAGAATATCGCATTGGCAACATTAAAGTTAGTCACTTGGGAGATCTTGCTTTTTCAGCGACCCAAGAAAAGTTTGGGATGGATAAACGCGATACCCTTCCACAACAATGCAAGGTATGTGATTACCTCAAAATGTGCTGGGGAGAGTGCCCTAAAAATCGCCTTATAAGAACAAAAGATGGCGAGGCTGGTCTCAATTACTTATGTTCTGGATTAATCCATTTTTATAAACATATCGATGCTGATTTAGTAAAAATATTAAGACACCTAAAACTTCTGAAGTAGATTCTGTAACGACCTAAGGAAGTCGCGGCAACCCAATCAATGGAGTTCTTACAGGTTTTGCCATTCCGTAAAAACCACCACACCCTGTCCCGCCCCTCTCTTGCTCAAAGCTTCAGATGCTTGACCAAATACAGCGGCATCTATATCCCAATTATTGGTTACCCAAACTTCACCTAACGTGGATAATTGACAGTGCCGGCAAAACTACCATGTCAAAAAAATCCAAATTTCGCAACCGACCAACGTCTATTCCTAAGACGCCTACTCGGGATAAACCCATCTATTTAACAAAGCAATTTGCGTGCATTGCTGCGGTAATATCAGCCATCATTCTGGCTATCGCCTATTTTTATTTCGATTCAAGGTTGCCGAAATCCAACGTGGAATCCATCCCCAAAGCGGAAAGCTATGTGGGTGCGAGCGTTTGTAAAACCTGTCATGAATCGCAATTTACCGCCTGGACGGGATCGCACCACCAACAGGCAATGCAGGCGGCAAGCGCAGCGACCGTACTAGGCAATTTTTCCGATGCCCATTTTCAATTCAACGGAATTGACGCAACGTTCTATAAACGCGGCGATCAATTTATGGTGCGTACTGATGGGCCTGATGGCAAATTGACCAACTATGAAATCGCCTACACCTTTGGAGTTTATCCATTGCAGCAGTATTTAATCGCCTTCCCCGGCGGGCGCTATCAGATGCTGCCGATCGCCTGGGATACGCGAACCAAGAAAGAAGGCGGCCAACGCTGGTTCCATTTGTACCCCAAACAAAAGATTGATCGCAACGACCCCTTGCACTGGACAGGGGTCTATCAGAATTGGGCCTTGCAATGTGCCGAATGCCATACGACGAATCTGCACAAAGGGTACGATACAACGAGCAACACCTATAAGACGACCTACAGCGAAATCAATGTTGCCTGCGAAAGTTGTCATGGCCCTGGTGGTGAACACGTTCTCTGGGCAAAGGATGCAAAACCCCCGTACGCTTCGGACAAAATCGGCATGCCCTCCCTTGCTTCGCATTGGAATGATGCTTGGAAGTTCCCGGATCCGAAAGCCAAATACGCTGTGCGAGATCGCCAGACCAATCCGGCCGCCAGCAATAGTTGTGCAGCCTGCCACGCCAGACGATCCACGCTGAGTGAGCAGCATGTTGCTGGGTCTTCGCTGGAAGACACGCACCGCCTAGCGATGCTTACTGCCCCCAATTACTATCCGGATGGGCAACAGCGCGAGGAGGATTACGTCTGGGGATCATTCCTGCAAAGCAAGATGTACCAGCGTGGCGTCACGTGCATGGACTGCCATGATCCGCACACCCAAAAATTACGCGCAAAAGGCAATGCGCTGTGCGTGCGCTGCCACAATGCGACGGAGTTTGATGCACCCAAACACCACCAGCACAAAGTGAACAGCAAGGGTGCTCAGTGCATCTCCTGCCACATGCCCACGCAAAACTACATGGTGATCCACGCGCGCGAAGACCATAGCCTACGAGTTCCCCGCCCCGATCTGTCGATATCAATCGGCAGTCCCAATGCCTGCAACCAATGTCATACCGATAAAAATCCCCAGTGGGCTGCGGGGGCAATGGACACCTGGTATGGCAAGAATTGGCGTGAACGAAAACACTTTGGCCAAGCATTGCATGCTGGGGCTACGCAAGGCATTGCCGCACTACCAGCATTAATGAGTCTGGCACAAGATCCCTCTACCCCCGATATCGTCCGTGCGAGTGCCTTAAATCTTGCCCAGCAATATGCCAATCCAGCCACCCTGACAGCAACGCAAAAATTACTGGAGGATAAAAATCCGCTGGTACGTCGTGAAGCGCTTGGCATGATCGCCTCTGCCAATCGGCAAACTCGAATCCAAATGGTGACGCCATTATTGGCCGATCCCATTCGCGGCGTCCGTATCGAGGCTGCGCAGACTCTAGCGGATATTCCCGATACCGAAATTCCCGAAAACAAACGGAAAGCACGCGCGACTGCAATGCAGGAATACGAAACTGCCTTGCAACTGGAAGCCGACTGGCCGTCGGGCAACGTCAACCTTGCCAATCTGCGCTTGCGTCAAGGACGCACCGATGAGGCTATCGCTGCACTCAAACGCGCTATCCAATTGGATCCCAAATTGGGCGATGCCTACATCAATTTAGCCGACGTCTACCGTCAACAACAAAGCGATTCGCAAGCAGAAATAATTTTGCGCGAAGGTCTTGCTATAAGTCCTCGCGATGCCGGATTGCACCATGCTCTGGGATTGCTACTCATCCGCAAAGGAGACAAAGTAAACGCCCTCAAGGAATTGCTCCTTGCCGCCAAGCTTGCTCCAGATAACGCACGCTACACGTACGTGGAAGCGATCGCACTCAGTTCCACCGGCAAGAAAAAGGAAGCGTTGAACGTGTTGAGAAATGCCAACGTACAGCATCCAGGGGATGTAGACATTTTGAATGCCCTCATCTCGATCAGTCGCGAAACGGGGGATCGCGCATCCGAATTGGCGTATGCCAAAAAACTATCCGCCTTGATGCCAGATAATCCCGACATTCAAAAACTGCTAAGCGAACTTCAACACGCCAACTAAGAACTAAGTATCCTATGACTGTCTCATAACCGGTCGATACTCGCCCCCAGAGAAATTAATTTACAGTCTGCTTTCGCCGATAGGCTGACATTCGGCCAAAGCAGCCGTTCCCATTAAATTAAAAATCGGCCGTTACCGACCCTAAACAGTCATTTACATCAAAAAAATAACCACCCGAAGGT
>CANBYN010000177.1 GCA_947373615.1 Burkholderiaceae bacterium
AAATCACTTAATGCCTTAGATGAAACTTCTAATGTAAGCGAAGGAGTTACTGCCTCTTTTAAAATGGCTAGCAACCCCTCAGAATTAATCTCAAAGCATAGATTACCTAGTGGAAGTTGCAACAAAATAGATTTACCAGCATGTCGAGCCAATTCAGCTGACGCCCATGGCTCGCTGCTTAAAACATGGTTCATAGCCCGGCAAGCAGTGCTAGCAGCAATTGTATGAGTGAAAGATAAGTATGTTTTCATAAGTGTAAAAAACCCGCACTAGTGCGGGTTTTCCGACGGAAAGTACCTAAAGCTTAAACCAACTGTGAAATGCCCGCCAGTACCCACCCCCCTGGACCCTCTACTGGCTTACTTAAATTCCAGATTTCTGAGAAATTGGTCGCAGGAGCACCCTGTTGTTCACAAATCATGCCGCTAAACTGGACGCTACAGTAATAGTAAGCATCTACCGTTTCAATACCCAATAATTGAGCATTAATCGTGACCACATCCGTTTTATTTGCGCTTTCAGTGCGCCCTGCTAAATCTTGTTGAATAGTGGCAAACATTTCTGGGGTGGTAAATTCTCGCAAAGCAGCTAGGTCACCCAGGTCCCAAGCTTTTTGCAAAGTCACAAAGTACTGTTTTGCATTTTCCAAAAAGGTCTGCTGATCAAAGCCAGGTGGCAATGTTGATTGGAATGGTTCAGGGCCAGTGCTCACACCAGCAAATGCATTAGAAGCTGGAGTAAAAGCAGGTTCTTGCTTGGGCGCCTGAAAACTACTACGCTGCATACCTTGTATTGGAGTATTCGAATTCTGAACAGTGCCTGACATTGCTGGCAGCAATCTTCTAATTACAAACATAATGACAAAGCCCGCCAGCATAGCAATCATCAAACCAGTAATTAAAGATGAGGCAGCCTCACCTAAGCCAAAGTGAGAAAGCAAATAACCGATACCTAAGCCAGCAGCCAATCCACCTAGAATGCCACCCATGCCACCGAAGCGACTTGGCGTAGGAGCTTGAGGGGCAGGAGTGGGTGCACTGGGTTGTGCCTGCTGAATAGGCTTTTGCGCCGGGGCTGCTTGTCGCTGCATAGGTGCGCTTGGCGCGCGACCGAAACTTCTGCCGCCACCTAGACGTCCAGCCTCAACTTGACCAATTGATGAAAAGATCAAAATCATACTTAGGAAGACTGCTTTAAAAAAATGTTGATTCATTTTTATTTACCCCTTCTTATAACTTCTTTACCGCTTTAGTTTTTAAGAGCTTGAAAACTATACAACCATCAGTATTTAATACCAATATGCAAGGCAACGATACCCCCGGACATCCTGTGGGTTTCCACCTCATCAAATCCAACACCCAACATCATTTCTTTAAGTGTTTCTGCATCGGGATGCATGCGAATCGATTCAGCCAAATAGCGATAGCTCTCTGAATCTTGAGCAATCTTTTCGCCCAACCAAGGCAAAACCTTAAATGAATAAGTGTCGTAAACGGGCTGCAAGAAAGCATCGGGCTTTGAAAACTCCAATACCAACACACGACCGCCCGGCTTGATCACACGACACATTTCACCCAAGGCAACATCTTTATGAGTCATATTGCGTAAACCAAAGGCAACAGTAACCACGTCAAAATGGTTATTAGGAAACGGAATTTTTTCTGCGTCAAACTGCACGCAAGGCAAAGCTATGCCACGATCTAATAAACGATCACGCCCAACTCCCAACATGGAGGCATTGATATCACTTAACCAAACTTGCGCCTCAGTGTTACACCCCCAATCGGCTGCTTTAGCAAACGCTGCTGCTAGGTCACCAGTACCACCGGCAATATCCAGCACTTTTTGGCCGGGATGTATATTTGCCCGCGCAATCGTAATTTTTTTCCAAACGCGATGAAGGCCAAAAGACATCAAGTCATTCATAACATCGTACTTACTTGCTACTGAATGGAATACTTCAGCAACCTTTCCAGCTTTTTCAGCCTCATCAACACTTTGATAACCGAAGTGGGTTTTACTCATTAGTGGCTTCCACATGAATGGCCATGCGAATGTCCTGCCTGCACCATTGGCGTATCACGGTCAAGACCTGCAGCGGCTAATTTATCTAAATGCTCTTTCCATATTTGTTCTTGGTTTTCGCACAAGAAATGCAAATAATCCCAAGAATATAAACCTGAATCATGGCCATCCGAAAAACTAGGCTTTAGCGCATAATGACCTACCGGCTCAAGATTGGCAATCAATACATCGCGCTTACCGGTTTGCAAAGTCTCTTGACCAGGTCCATGACCCTGCACCTCGGCTGACGGAGAGAGCACTCTTAAAAACTCAAAAGGAAGATGATAGATATTCCCGTTTTCATAAGAAAGCTCCAAAACCTTCGATTGTTGATGCACTACAACGTTATTTGGAATCATTAAACTAAGACCCTCTCAATACCACCTTGGTTTGCTTTAACAACATAATCTTGCATCCAGTCTTTACCTAGCAATTTTTGTGCCATCTCAACTACGATGTAATCAGCGGTAGTATCACTATCTGCATCAAAACGGGTTAAGCCCTGCAGGCAAGATGGGCAGCTAGTGAGCACTTTGACTTCACCAGTGAATTCGCCTTTACGCAAATCATTGGCGCCTTTTTCCATCTCAATCTGCTTGCGAAATCGTACTTGAGTAGAAATATCGGGTCGCGTAACCGCCAAAGTGCCAGCCTCACCGCAACAACGATCATTCTTAGCAATAGCATGGCCATCTTCCAGCTGAATCAATTCATTGACGGTCTTTAAAGGATCTTGTAACTTCATTGGAGAGTGGCAAGGGTCGTGATACATATACTTCACGCCGGTGACCCCAGAAAGCTTAACGCCTTTCTCTGCCAAGAATTCATGGATATCAATGATGCGGCAACCTGGAAAAATTTGCTCAAACTGATAGCCAGACAACTGATCATAACAAGTACCACAAGAGACAACCACAGTTTTGATATCTAAGTAATTCAAAGTATTTGCGACACGGTGGAATAACACACGGTTGTCCGTAATCATCTTTTCAGCTTTATCAAAGTCACCATTGCCACGCTGTGGGTAGCCACAACATAAATAACCTGGGGGCAAAACAGTTTGTACGCCTACGTTCCATAGCATGGCTTGGGTTGCGAGACCTACTTGTGAGAATAAACGCTCAGATCCACAACCCGGGAAATAGAACACTGCTTCAGTTTCTGCAGTTGTAGTCTTGGGATCGCGAATAATCGGGACATAATTAGCGTCCTCAATGTCCAATAAAGCACGCGCTGTTTTCTTAGGAAGATTACCTGGCATCTTCTTATTCACAAAGAAAATAACCTGTTCTTTTACACTCGGTTTGCCAACTGTTGCTGGTGGATGCGCAGTTTGTTGTTTTGCAAACTTACGTAAGACATCATTTCCCAAACGTTGCAACTTATAACCCCAACCAATCATCGTCTTGCGGGCTAAATGAATAGTTTCTGGGCTAGTGGCATTAAGGAAGAACATAGATGCAGCGGTGCCAGGGTTAAAACGTTGCTGACCCATTTTACGCAAGAGATTGCGCATATTCATAGTCACATCACCAAAGTCAATATTGACGGGACAAGGCGTCAAGCATTTATGACAAACTGTGCAATGCGAAGCGACATCATCAAACATTTCCCAATGACGAATAGAGACACCACGTCTAGTTTGCTCTTCATACAAGAAAGCTTCAATTAATAAAGACGTTGCTAAAATTTTGTCACGAGGGCTGTATAGAAGATTGGCGCGCGGGACGTGTGTTGAGCAAACGGGCTTGCACTTTCCACAACGAAGGCAATCTTTAACGCTATCAGCAATAGCGCCAATATCACTTTGCTGCATGATGATCGACTCGTGACCCATCAAGCCAAAGCTAGGCGTGTAGGCCATGCTCAGATCGGCATTTGGCATTAACTTGCCTTTGTTAAATCGTCCTTCTGGATCTATCCGATTCTTATAGCTACGAAAGTCCTTAAGCTCTGCTTCGGTTAAATACTCTAACTTGGTAATGCCAATGCCGTGCTCACCAGAAATCACGCCATCTAATGAGCGGGCTAATTTCATAATGCGAGCAACTGCGCGATGTGCATCTTGCAGCATCTCATAGTCATCTGAGTTCACGGGAATATTGGTATGCACATTCCCATCGCCAGCATGCATATGCAAAGCAACAAATACACGCTTACGCAAAATCTTCTTATGAAT
>CANBYN010000178.1 GCA_947373615.1 Burkholderiaceae bacterium
CTGTTTTGTGATATCTGATTTAACAGTGGAATCATTTGAAGTCGCTGGCTGCGCCGCCTCATTAGGGGGAATATCAGCAGGTTGCACTCCGACCTTATCTGCCCCCTTAGAACACCCTACTGATATTAGTAAAGAGATGGATAAGGCAAGAATAGCTCCAAACTGCTTGATTGAATATTTCACACAACCCCCGTTAAGCACGTCATAGCAGGACGCAACTTAGCAACCATGCGTTGCTAATGAGATTTCAGAATATCCAATTAGCCCTCAATGATCTGTTCGGTGCCCAACCCTGTATAGACAAATTTTGATCGCCAATCTTCATTATTCGCCTCCTCAGAATTTCATATTAATTTATGCCCATCAACATCGACAACTTGGGCGCTAAAAATAGACTTCTGAATCACATCCATATCACTGCGTTCATCAAGAGCAGCTAAAACTTGACCTGGATTCATAGCATGTTTTAATTCGGTTGCCTCAGAGTCTGGTCGATTTCTGACGTTTGGCAAATCAAACCTTAACTCTTCTAACAAGTCGATCATTTTTGCTGTTTTTTGTTCCGTTAGCAAATTCACCTTAAGGTCTAGATGAGCCCTCTGCTCTTCTAGTCTTGCTAAGCGATTCTGATTTGACAAAACAATAGTTGCAGTTAGTAATGCAGATAAACCAATGATTCCTTGCAGAAAATGAAAGGGGGGTGGATCAAATTGAATTACTGAATACCGAGGCAACAAGAGGTTTCCAGCAATCCATATAGCCACAAAGAGCAAAATCAGAGCAAGAAAAATCGGCTTACCAATAAAACAGCTAATGCGCTCAAGAAGGCGTTGAGCAAAACTCATCTTGCTATCCTCGCGAGCATAAAAATCTAGCACTGCTTCAATATTTTGATTGATTTGATTATGTTCTGAACTATCCGCAATCATTGGAGAGCCTAAATTTGAAGATTCACGCACAAATTTTTCCTAATCAAGATGTTGAAAAGAGCGATGCATTGAGGGAGATATCATCAATGCATCTAGATGTCTTAAGAGTGCTCAATTTTTACTAAATTCGCATTAAGTAACCGAGCTAAAGATAAGCCCCCTTGATGCATGACAAAATTATGGTTCAATCTCACAATGGGATATGCAATATAAGCAAGAAACCAAATCATTCGATTGCAAATAGAAACCATGTCCTTATACCCTTAACATCCCCTGTTATATGGCCCTCAATCATGCGTGAAGGTCTAAATTGTGTGACATGCATTACAAACTCCAAGCTGAAGGGCAAGGCACACCTCCATAAAAATCGATAACAACCTCCAACCCCATCTGAATTGCTAGCACTTAGCTTATCAATACTTTTGACACTTGGCCACCACTTTGGCCAGCTTTGAAGTGCATAAACAGCATTACACACCGTATCAAGTGGTGCACTTATCTGCCAGGTCGTGATATAGAGGATGTGAGCCCTTCAACTTTTTTGTTGCGGCAATGAACACGGTAAAAATTAAATGCCTTTATTTGTTGTTACCCAAATAATGTAACGATCTAACCAAGCTTTGATGAATTTTTTACTTGCTTCGCCAATAGCTCCAGCATCATCAAAAAAATCTTCCTTCATTTGCAGGAACATCTCTGGCTGACATAAGGTGGGCATATCTAGTGTTGCCAGTATCCCCCTTAAATGCTGTTGTGCTAACGCCGTCCCGATGGGACTCGGTGAAATTCCAATAATGCCCGCTGGTTTTTTTGCCCAAGCATTTCGACCATAAGGGCGAGATCCATGATCTAAGGCATTTTTTAATACCCCAGGGATGGAGCGGTTGTACTCTGGAGTAACAAATAACACCCCATCACATTGATGAATTTCAGCCTTCATTCTTTTAACGGTATCGGCTTGATGGTCATCATCATCTTGGTTATAAAGAGGAAGATCGCCTATCTCCACCAATTTAAAGTTCACACTTGAGGGGGCTATTTTGATAATGGAATTAGCTAGGTGGCGATTAAAAGATTCTTTACGCAAACTACCAACAATGACTGCTATTTGAATATTGCCCATATTAATTGCGCCTCCCTTAGTTTACAAATGGGGCAATTTCTCCTGACTTACGTAGCATCTTGTTCACCTCATCTAAATGCATCTCTTCTTGCACAATCATCCCTCTAGCATATTCCTCAAGTAACACCGATTGAACGCTGCTTGTATCCGGATGGGTGCAAGTCGATATTTTCAGTAAGTCGTAATAAGCCGATAAGGCCATCGTTTCATGCTCGAGACTTTCTCGCAATATATCGCCGATATCATGTCGCTCGGTTTCCAGTAAGGAACCTATTTTTAAAGAAGGGTGGCCTCCAAACAAGGTGACTAGCTCCCCCGCCCGATGAGCATGATCTAAACTTTCACTAGCATTACCCTTTAGCCAAGAAACTATAGGAATTCGGTTGTAACCGAAGATCATCAATGAATAGTGCGTGTATTTCACAACTCCAGCCAATTCAAGTTCCATGATTTTATTGAGGGCTTGAACAGCCACTTGATTATTTTGAGATTCCATTGAGGGCCTCCTTTTAAGGATCTATAAGAGCGTCTTTAATGCTCTACCATCTCCCCACTCTCATCTGTGCTATATCGTACATAGTGAATAATTATTTAAATAAGATTTTTAGGGATCACCCAAGTATCAAACTGTAAGCCTGTAACAAACCCACTCTCGATAGCAGCTTGCCTTAAGTCAATATTCTTGTTGAAAGCGATCTTAGCAATAATGGCGCAGCGATCATAGCCAATATGGGGGCTCAAAGCGGTTACTAGCATCAAGGATCGACTCATCAATTCTTCAATTTTGGCAATATTGGGCTCAATCCCGCGCGCACAATGTTGCTCAAACGATTTCATACCGTCGCCCAAAATCCGAATGCTTTGTAAAAAATTATGCAAAATTACTGGCTTAAATACATTCAGCTCAAAATTACCAGAAGATGCCGCCATGCTGATGGTGACATCATTGCCCATTACCTGATAACAAAGCATCGCCAGAGCTTCACATTGTGTGGGATTAACTTTGCCGGGCATGATAGAACTACCTGGCTCATTTTCAGGAATCGTAATTTCACCTAAACCCGACCTGGGCCCTGATGCCATCCAGCGAATATCGGTAGAGATTTTCATTAAAGCTACCGCCAGGGTCTTTAAAGCGCCATGCACAAATACTAGGGGCTCATGTCCAGCTAAGGCTGCAAACTTATTAGGAGCTGAAATAAACGGAACCCCAGTAAGCTTTTGCAACTCATTGGAGACCATTGCTCCAAACTGAGGATGGGTATTTAAACCAGTACCCACGGCGCTTCCTCCAATTGCAATCTTGTACAACTGAGGCATAGAGACGGTGATGGCTTGATGTGCCAACTGCAACTGTGCTACGTAACCTGAAAACTCCTGTCCAAGGGTTAATGGGACGGCGTCTTGTAAGTGGGTGCGCCCTACTTTAATGATTTCAGAAAATTGAATGGACTTTGCTTCTAGAGTCTTAATCAACCCATCTAAAGCAGGCATCAGTTCTTGTTGCAGCCCGATAACAGCAGATACATGCATCGCTGTTGGAATGACATCATTCGATGATTGCCCCAGATTGACATCGTCATTAGGGTGAACGAAATGATCATTACCCAGTACACCACCCATCAATTGAATGGCTCTATTTGAAAGAACCTCATTCATATTCATATTAGATTGCGTACCAGAACCAGTCTGCCAAATAGACAGAGGAAATTCATCTTTAAATTTTCCACAGAGTACTTCGTCTACTGCTTGTAATAGAGGTTCATATTTTTCTTTAGCCAGTTCAGCAAGGTCCACATTAGCGAATAGGCAAGCTTTCTTAACCAATGCCAATGCTTTAATAAATTCTTGTGGTATTTTCTCCATGGAGATATCAAACTGACTTAGGGAGCGTTGTGTTTGTGCGCCCCACAAGTGTGCATTTGGAACTTCAATGGTCCCAAAACTATCTCGCTCAATTCTTGAGTTTTCCATCTATTGATCTTATACCTTCTATTTAAATCTGCAATTGCCCCCAATATCCTCTATGTTGCTATCACATTTTTTTAGGCGTATATAGGTATTACATACAAAGGATATTGAATATGGAAACTACCTTTCATCCCCTGAAGTCATTATTTGAGCAACTTGGACTTC
>CANBYN010000179.1 GCA_947373615.1 Burkholderiaceae bacterium
ACAAGAAGCACGGCAATTACCGATAAAAGCGTTTTGAACCGTACAAGCATGGGTAATCTCATGGTGGTGAGTTTATTCGATGGCATGAAGCAACTTGTTACAACACTGTAAATATAGCATCAAGATTGGAAAAATTGCTAAGTTTTCCAATACCATAGGGGGGATGAGTACTTCACAAAAGCGCGCACCTTAATGGCTCCAATTTAATGAATCAACTGCAAGCTTGACAAGCTAATGGGTCCGTATATTGTTTTTGTGGCCAGCGTCATGGCGATCTGGTTCTTAAGTACAAGGGGTATTGAGGATGCCTTTCTCAAGGTGTGGCTACCCTTTTTTCTTTTAGCCCCCTCCCAGTTTTTTGTCAATATTCCTGGCTTACCTGACCCTACTTTCTTGCAGGCGGCCATATTTCCAATCATGTATGTATTAGTCAAGGATCTAATCACCAGTCGTCGCTTTCGGTTTGGCACCATGGAAAAGCTGCTATTAGCCTATTTGGGCATTCGAATCTTTAATGACTTATTGATGCGAGGCTACTCTGATGCACAAAACTACGGTTTTTATTGCTTAACTGCCTTGGTCGGTCCTTATTTGATTGGTGCATATGTCATTAATAGTCGGAAGATGGATATTGCCACTATCAAAATGTTTGTTTTGATTTTCCTCATCCTTTTCCCTATGTCCCTTTATGAGGCAAAATTTTACGTTTACCCAGGCTTTAAGTTGCTTCACAACTTCTTTCCGGGAATTGGGGGTGGCCTATCAATTCGGTATGGTATTGCTAGAACAGCCGGACCATTTGAGCATCCCATTCTGGCTTGCATCATGATCATCGCTACATATCGCCTTCATCGATGGCTGGTTTGGGAGGGCGAATGGAGCGCTCGCCAAGCAGGTTTGCTCGGCTTTATTCAGGAAAAGGCAAAGGCATTTCCTTTTACGTTTGCTACCCAAATTACTATTATTTTGATTGTGATGGCGGCGATGACGATTTCACGTGGTCCCTGGCTCGGTGGATTTGCAGGCGCTTTGATTGCCATGTGCGGAACTGCGCGAAATCGCTATCGGATGCTGGTTATCGTGGGATTCACAATGGTTATTGGTGGTCTAGCGGGCAATGTGGCATTGGATGTCTACACCTCTCCGAGGGCTGGCGAGGTGCTAAGCGAACAGGCTCAATCCATTATGTATCGCAAAGAGTTGTTTAATCAATATGGACAGTTTTTACTTGAAAAATTGTGGACGGGCTGGGGCTATGGACAGAACCCTAAAGTGATGGGCATGGAATCCGTGGACAATGCATTCTTTTTGATGGCATTACAGCATGGCATTTTGGCCCCAATATTGTTTTTAACCGTTATTGCTTATGCCATTGGCTCCCAGTTGAAAGTTGCTCTAAAGGCTGGAGAGACGCATGTTCCCATCGGATTTACGTTTGCCGGCATTTATATCATGTGCATGATTTCCTTTTTTACCGTCTATATGGGGGCGCAAACTCAACCTTTAATCTTTTTGATGCTTGGGTGGGGTGAAAGTATTAAAAACCGGATGCTCGATGACATGCCTAACGCGGAAGCTGGGGTAAGCCAGACTTTGGTCAAGACAGAATTTCAACGAGTGATGTTGTGAGAGTAGTTTCTAAGTAAATCATCGCTATAAGTTGGGTCGAGCACAACAAATCGATTGATATCAAAATAACTACTAGGTTTAAGTAGTAGAGCAATCTGGGTTGAATTGATTGCCGGCACACCTAATAACCGAACTTTTAAAATCAATCGCTATTTGATCGATGGTTTTTGCTGGAGCAAGTTATTGTAAATATTTGCAATTCAGAAACATTTTCTGAAGATCGATGCCTATACTAAATATTAAGGTTTTATCGTAAACATTTACTCCTAGTCTTTAAAAGGGGTTTGAGTGGTGTTTTTCTCGTATTTCACGATAAATCTACGGTATTTATGAATAGAATGCACCCTCATGATTTATAAATAGCCTAACTTGAATTTTTTATGGCCCGTACCTAAGGTGAATTTAGCGACATGAGATTTGTAGTTGGAGCCTCTTCAGGGGGGCACGTCAATGAATTGCTTGTTCTATTGCGGGCGGGCAAAGAGATGTGGCCATTCGCACCCTCCGCCTATGTCACCACCATGACCATCTCAGCAAAAGCATTTGAATCTGAGGGTTGTCCAGTGGTGGTATTGGGGGAAGCTGATCGAAAAAAATTGTTCGGCATTTTCAAAGTGGTTATCAACGCTTGGCGCGCTGCAAGAGATTTGCGACCTGATGTTGTAGTGACCACTGGATCTGCTCCTCTGGCACTATTTTGCTTTTGCGCGCGTATCCGGGGTGCGAAAATTATTTGGATCGATAGTGTTGCGCAGGTGGACAAAATGTCCTTAAGCGGGCGACTAATAAAACCTTTTACCAGCCTCTGTTTTGTGCAGTGGCCTGATCTCGTAGCTAAGAACCCCGGTACAGTATACGCAGGGGAACTATATTGATTTTTGTCACCATTGGTAGCATGTTTCCTTTTGACAGGCTCATTCGAGCCATGGATAAGATTGCTGCGTCTGGAGAATTGGATCAAGACATACGAGCCCAAATTGGCTCTGGAACATACGAGCCAACAAGCATGCCATTTGACAGATTTGTTAACAAGAATGAGTTTGATCGAATGATGTCTGAAGCAGATGTTGTGGTTTCGCATGCTGGAGTAGGTACGATTGCGACCGCATTGACATTAAATAAACCTTTGTTAGTGCTTCCTCGTCGCGGTTCATTGGGGGAACATGTGAACGATCATCAGGTGGGAACTGCTCGACGTTACGCAGAGCTTGGTCACGTTCTTTTGGCAGAAACTGAGGACGATCTTCCGCGCATGTTAGCGCAGCTATCCACATTTAAGCCTAAACCACGTATAGTTAATGCAAAAGGTATTGCAACTCGTATCGATCATTTTTTAAGAGAAGGTATATGAATAAATTTCACAGCTTAAACAAAGGCTTCGGTCTAAAAGGAGGCTCGCATGATTAAGATGGGTATTGCCGGAATGGGCAAGATGGGGCTCTCGCACGTCGCAATCGTGCGGGCGCACCCCGATGTTGATTTGGTGGCAGGTTGCGATAAAACGGAATATCTGAACGATGTTCTGTCTCAGCATACTGGTTTGAAGTGCTACACAGACTATGACCAGATGCTAAATGAAAACGAACTCGATGCTGTATTAATTGCCACGCCCTCGAGTGCTCACGCTAGCATGGTGAAAAAGGCCTTTGATAAAAACCTACATGTCTTTTGTGAAAAACCTTTTGTGCTCAATGTGGCAGATGGTGAAGAATTAGTAGCCATCGCTGAGGAGAAACAGCTGGTCACTCAGGTTGGATATCACTATCGATTTGTGGGGGCGTTTAAAGAAGCGGCACGCATCGTTCAATCTGGCGCTTTAGGTCGCGTGCATCATGTTCGCGCAGAAGCCTATGGTCCTGTAGTATTGCGCCCTAAAGGCGGCACATGGCGATCACAAAAGTCTGAAGGTGGTGGAGCGCTATATGACTATGCGTGCCACGCTATCGATGCTGTGAATTTTATTGTGGGTGAAGCTTCTAGTGTGAGTGGTGTAGTTCAAAAGCCCGTGTTCTCTAGGGATGTGAACGATGAAATTTACTGTACGCTTAATTTTGCTGATGGCGCTAGTGGGCAACTGTGCGTTAACTGGAGCGATGAAAGCTTTCGCAAAATGAGTACTAAAATTTCCGTTTGGGGAACGAATGGTCGTATCACTGTAGATCGACAGGAGTGCCAAATTTATTTACGAGAGCCCCATCCAAGCTTGCCGGATACACCATCTGGATGGACGGTTCGTTACACCACTGATCTGACAAATGATGTTTGGTACTACTTGCGCGGTGAAGAATACTCTGCACAAATCGATCACTTTGTAAAACGTGTGGCCGCACATCAAGTGGAAGGTCAAAATACATTTAAGTCTGCGTTGGCAGCTGATCGCATCGTGGCAATGATCGCAAACGGAGGCTTTGAGCAACCGGTTACACCACCACAAAGTCGACGCAGTTGGCTTCAGAGACTAATGGGCTAACAGTAGTAAGGAGATACTATGAATCAAATAAAAGAATTTATGCCGATGGACCGGG
>CANBYN010000180.1 GCA_947373615.1 Burkholderiaceae bacterium
CTTGGTACTTGAATTTGCCGAAGTCCATGATACGGACTACAGGTGGCACAGCAGTAGGAGCAATTTCAACCAAATCGGTTTCTTTCTCTTCCGCCAAAGCCAAGGCTTCACTCAACTTAACTACACCGATGGGCTCTCCATCCATTCCAATCAAACGCACTTCAGGAGCAGTAATTTCCCGATTAATGCGCTGCAATTTTTCAGTAGCGATCTTCTTAATTCCTTTAAAAAAACAATAAAAACCGATCCTCCCCTAGCTAGGCTCGGGTCCGACTTTCTGGGATATATCCTGCTGGAGTCGGGCAACGAAGACATCAAGAGGCATTACGCCTAAATCTACTCCGCCACGGGCACGAACGGCCACCGTATTACTTTCTGATTCTTTATCACCAACAACTAGCAAAAATGGGATCTTCTGTAATGCGTGCTCGCGTATTTTATACGTAATTTTCTCATTCCGCAAATCCGCCTCAACTCTAAACCCTTGTTTTTTCAGCATTTGCTGCACTTGTTGTGCATATGCAGCAGAATTTCCTGAGATATTAAGGACTACAGCCTGGGTAGGAGCAAGCCATACAGGCATGTTTCCGGCGTGATTTTCGATCAAAATACCGATAAAACGCTCTAAAGAACCCACAATTGCCCTATGGAGCATGACTGGAGTCTTGCGGCTATTATCCTCTGCGACGTATTCAGCCCCTAAACGAGCTGGCATTGAGAAATCGACCTGAATGGTGCCACACTGCCATGTGCGTCCAATTGAGTCTTTGAGGTGATATTCAATCTTAGGGCCATAAAAAGCGCCTTCGCCTGGCAATTCTTCCCATTCTTGACCTGAAGCCTTTAGAGCGCCTCGGAGAGCCTCCTCGGCTTTATCCCAAATAACATCATCACCAACGCGCTTGGCTGGGCGTAAGGCAAGCTTCACAGCCACCTCGGTAAAACCGAAATCTTGATAAACAGCGCGTACCGCTTTATCAAATGCTGCCACTTCAGACTGAATTTGATCTTCAGTACAAAAAATATGACCGTCGTCTTGTGTAAATCCACGAACTCGCATCAAGCCATGCAATGCACCTGATGGTTCATTGCGGTGACATTGACCAAACTCACCGAAGCGCAATGGCAATTCACGATAGCTATGTAAGCCTGAATTATAAATCTGGACATGGCCAGGACAGTTCATCGGTTTTAGTGCATAAGCACGATTCTCCGACTCTGTGGTGAACATGTTTTCTTTGTAGTTTTCCCAGTGGCCTGACTTTTCCCAAAGACCACGATCCAAAATTTGCGGGGCTTTCACTTCTTGATAGCCCTCTTGTTGATACACGCGACGCATGTATTGCTCAACTTCCTGCCAAATAGACCAACCCTTTGGATGCCAGAAAATTAATCCAGGCGCTTCTTCTTGGAAATGAAATAAGTCAAGTTGCTTACCTAAGCGACGATGGTCACGCTTCTCAGACTCTTCAAGCATGTGCAGATAAGCATCTTGATCTTCTTTGCGCAACCATGCCGTGCCATAAATACGCTGCAACATCTCATTCTTGCTATCGCCACGCCAATAAGCCCCAGCAAGCTTCATGAGCTTAAATACTTTTAACTTTCCGGTCGATGGAACGTGTGGGCCACGACATAAGTCGGTGAATTTCCCCTCTGTATACAAAGACACATCTTCGCCCTGTGGAATGCTAGCAATCAGTTCTGCCTTGTAGTTTTCACCTTGGTCTTTAAAGAATTTAATTGCTTCATCACGGGGCAATACGCTACGAGTTACCGGCTCATCTTTTTTAGCTAGCTCAGTCATTTTCTTTTCAAGAGCCACCAAGTCATCAGGTGTAAACGGTCGGTGATAAGAGAAGTCGTAATAAAAACCATTGTCTATCACTGGACCAATGGTGACTTGCGCTTCAGGAAACAGCTCTTTAACGGCATAAGCCAACAAGTGCGCAGTGGAATGACGAACAATCTCAAGTGCTTCAGGGCTTTTATCAGTAATGATGGCGAGTTGACAATCTTTATCGATAACAAAGCTCGTATCAACCATCTTGCCGTCAACGATGCCACCTAAAGCCGCCTTAGCAAGACCGCTGCCAATACTTTGGGCAACATCTGCTACACGAACGGGAGCATCAAACTCACGTTTTGATCCATCGGGCAGAGTAACTACAAGCATGACCACTCCATCTTATTTACAGAACCTCATCAAATACATCGATCCACAAAAAGAAAGCGCGGCAGCATTTGAGCATCCGCGCCTCTTTGGGTCTTATTCGTTGGTAGGCTCGATTGGACTCGAACCAACGACCCCCACCATGTCAAGGTGGTGCTCTAACCAGCTGAGCTACGAGCCTAATCCTAAGATTTTACATTATTGAGGCAATTCATTTGTGCAATGCAATTACAACCCTCTAAACCACCTAAAAGCAGGCCTTAGCGACTTCGTCAATAAGGATATTTTTATCACTTTACCCATTTTGGGTATGGCTACTAAAAAGTACAAAGATGCAAATGAGTTATGAATGGGGGCTTTTAAGAGAAAAATGGGGCAGGCTGAAATTATTTGAGACTTTTATTTAAACAGCCTCAAATCAGATTTTTTTATTTGGCATTGACAACCATAAGCACTCAATTAAATGACCGTAGCACTAAATTTCACCTGGTTGCGCCCCGCATCCTTGGCTTTATACATCGCCAAATCTGCCAAACTCAAAATAATTTCAGTATTACGGGCTTTACCTGAAAAGACAGCTACGCCAATACTGGCAGTGCAATCATGCTCAATAGTCTTCTGACCCTGCTCAATGCTAATTTGATAAGGGCTTGCCAATGTAAGTCGAACCTTCTCGGCAATTATTCCAGCCTGAGCTATAGAGGCTTTCTCATCCCCCTCTAGCTTGTTAATTAATACGACAAATTCGTCCCCTCCGTTACGAGCCACAGTATCCCCCTCCCGCACACATCCCTTGAGGCGCCTACCAACTGCAATTAATAACAAATCCCCAGCTTGATGACCATGCATATCATTCAAGGGTTTGAAGTTATCCAAGTCGATAAACATCAATGCACCAAAGTGGTTGCTGCGCTTTTTATTTGACAATGTTTGATTCAGGCGATCTTGAAGCATACGCCCATTCGGAAGTTGGGTTAGCCCATCATGAAAGGCCAATTCTCGCATCCGATCCTCTTGATTCTTGCGAGTTGTAATATCCCTACCAACAGACTGAATCTCCACCAAATTCTTGTTGACATCAAAAAATCCTCGCGCAATGAAGCGGCACCAATGTAAATCTCCATTGCTTGCAAACACTCGATTTTCAATATCAACAATCAGATTGTCAGACGAAAGTTTACTTAATTCGCTCTTGACGGATGGAAGATCCTCGGGAAAGACGATTGACATCCACTGCTTGCCAATAAAATCCTCACGGTGTTTACCAAAGAAGCGACAAAAAGATTCATTGATGTAAGTTATAGAGCCGTCCGGCAAAAAGCGAAAGATATATTCCGTTTGCTCTTCCAAGACCCCTTTATAAAAAGCTTCAGCTTTTTTCGATGAATCCGCAAGGGATTTTGCTTTCCTGGCATATGCTTGCATCTGCAGAATAACGTAACCAATCAAGGCTGCAGAAATAAGAAATGCCACTAAAGAAATGTTGCCATTTTTTGTAAACCCAAATTCCCGGTATGGCGGTATAAAAATATAATGAACTGTTACCGCACTCATGAGGGTCATCAATAAGCCTGGTCCAAATCCAAAAAGAAAAAAGCAGACCACCATCATGGGATAAAAAGTAACGGTTGAAAAACCCCCATCAATAGGCAAAATCAAAAGACGAATGAACAGCGCTAAAAGGAATGCCGCAAAAGTCAGGGCATACCGGACAGGCAAACTCAATCGTTGATGTAATTCATTTAGGTAATTCAGCATAATTCTCTTTAGTATAAATCCCCATTTAAAGTCAATAAAAGAGCTAAATTACTAATTAGTAAAATAATCGCTCACAATGCAGCAACGAGTTCTATACATTGCTTTACCTATTAATGTTGCATACCAACCCACTATGCTTTAAATAGGTATTTGCTAATTTTAAGATTATTTTATTGATCCTGTTGGTTTTCCAGAAACGAAATATATTTTTTCGTTAATCA
>CANBYN010000181.1 GCA_947373615.1 Burkholderiaceae bacterium
ACATGGCAGCAATAACAAGTGACATGCCGATAATTTGTGTCCAAGTAATTGGTTCGGACAAAATTAAGTAGCCCATAAAAATGGTGGAGACGGGCCCTAAAATTCCAGCCTGTGCGACTAGTGGGGAGCCGATGCGATTGATTGCAATCATGATTAATAGCATGGGGATGACAGTACACAAACTAGCATTGAGAAGGCTTAACCAATATATCTGAGGGAGTTGTTCGAAAATAGCAGATGGATTGTGGAAAGATGATTGGATCAGACTGAGAACTGCGGAAGCTGAGCTTGCATAAACTACTAAGCGAACACTGCCAATGCGCTGAACCATTTCTCCCGCACCAATCATATAAGCGGCATAAGAGCACGCGCTGGCAAATACTAGGCCCATTCCTAGCCAAGCGCTGATGCCCGTCGAGCTGGCATCTTGAATGAAGACAATAAATACGCCGATGTAGCCAACTACTAAGGCGTACCACTGCAAGCGCGAAATTGATTTTTTTAAAACAAAAAAGGAGATTAGTAAAACTATCGTTGGTGTGAGATATAAAACAATTCTTTCAAGGCCAACAGAGATGTATTGCAAACCTAAGAAATCAACATAACTAGATAGGAAGTAACCCAAGAACCCCAGGAAAAATAATTTGGCACGATCGAGCCAAGTAATTGGGCTCATCACTTTTCTACAAGACTCCCACCAGAATATTCCCCAGAACAAGGGAAGTGCCATTAGCATCCGCAAAGCCAAAAGTGTTTCTGCGTTTGCGCCATATCCAAAAGCTAATTTAACGAGAATAGCTTTGCCCGAGAAAAGCATCGAGCCAAGTCCAGCCATTAAGATGCCGTAGAGATATCGTCGATGATGGTGAGCCGTGCTTGCTGAATTCATACCGCTTTATAACAGCTTATTCAGTAGACTTCTCATCTCCAGGATTGTTTCTGAGGGAGTTAAACCAATGGGTCCAGTACCTTTACTAACTAAGCTGTCGGCTGCAGATGCATGGAGTTGTACGGCGATTCCAGTAGCTTCCCATAAGTCAAGATGATGGCGAATGCCTTGGGCGGCGATCGCAGCAATGCTTCCGGTAAGGGCATCACCCATTCCGCCTGTTCCCATACCCGGGTTGCCCTCCATACATTGGACAATAGCGTGCGCGGGAGAGGCAATGAGTGTGTGTTGACCTTTTAAAACCACAATAGAGTAAGTGAGTTCAACGAGCTTCCCAATGGCAGCGATACGATCTGCTTGGACATCTTCAGTTGAGTTCTTCAGTAACTTTGCTGCCTCGCCAGGGTGCGGCGTGAGAACGCTTAATCCTGGAAATTGATGATTTCTATTTTGCAATGCGCTAATTAATTCATTGGACTCTGCAATGAGATTTAGCGCATCGGCATCAATAATTAATGGAATATTGGGGTATGCCAATGTCGCCTTAAGCCATGCTTGTGCTAAGTTAGATGTTCCAAGTCCGGGACCAACCGCAACAATGTCGGGTTGAAATTTGCTTAGCGCTAATTTAGGGTCCACTTCAGCCAGCTGAATCATTAGCTCAGGGTGATCGGCATCTGCATGAGCTGAGGCGGGATCGAGCATTTCCAAAATAGTCCAACCCGCACCCATGTGTAAGCAAGCATTACCTGCAAGCAGCAGAGCGCCTGCCATGCCAGGCGATCCGCCAATCAACATTACCTTGCCGGCATTGCCTTTATGTTCGGCGGGCTCCCGTTTTAGGCGTGATACGAGTGTCAAAGCATCTAGTTGCACAGGTGATAAGGTCATACTTGCAGTATCGATCTAATTCCAGAGGATTTGACCTAATTGTAAGAGACTACATGCAAATTATATGAAGATTCAGTTCTTAGATGTATTTGGCGAGGTGACTGGTTCAAGGCAATCGGTGGAGGTGATGTTGCGAGGTAAGCCTAGACATTGCATTGCGAACTAGAATCAGCAGCGGCATTTGCAGAAGGTATTCGGCAAGAGTTGGGATTGAAAAATATCCATATCTCTGAGCATCTGCATACCTGTTTGATTCTTCAAATTAAATCTTACAAATTACTCAGCAACCCTGGCACCTTCAATGTGATGGCGTTGCATTGAGTTAGCAATAAAGCCAGTTCGTTTTAACTCAGTGATTACACCGCTTAAATAGGCGGTAGTATTTTCGTAGTGCGGTCTAGCTTTGGGTATTCCAATTGCTTGATTAATCTCTATAAAACGACCAGGTAATATCCGCAAGCCGATATAACGCTGAGAATCACTTTCCAGCTGTTGTTTAACGCCAGCAGCTACATTGCCTTTACCAGACATAAAGTCATCCACCACCGCTTGCGAGCTTGATACTCTCAATAAGGAGGCATTTTTGATTTCTCTGGTGAGGTATAGGTCATAAGCGCTGCCTTTACCCACTACGATTTCATTTTCATTAACGTCCACCTCATCATTGCTTTTTATTAGGGAGCTAGCCTTGACCAAATAAACTCCTTCAATTTGGATATAGGCTGGGGTATAGCTAATGTCAGCGCCTCGAATAGGGTCAATGGCCACAAACACTAAGTCAATTTCACCAGCTTTTACGGCATCGACTGTTGCGCCGGCGGTTTTGAAGGGAATGAGATGTACTGGTCTTGAAATTCGTTTTCCTATTTCTTGGGCAATATCAATGGACACACCTTGGAGTTTCTTTGTATTTGAATCTTCATTTGCGAGGAGTGGGTTGCCTAAGTTAATGCCTACACGTAGGGTGCCGGTTGGGGCAAATGAAGCAAGGGAGGCAGAATCAATGGTTTTCATGATGGGAGACGATTGGCTAAATGTGAGTTGAGATATACACAGTAGCGCTATGGAGAGTAAAAGTTTCATTAAGAAGATGGGATAAAAAAACCGCGGCGGACCGCGGTTTTATTTACTCAAGAAAATTATTTTTTAGCGTCGGCTGCTGGTGCTGCTGGAGCAACTACAGGGGAGGCTGTCTTGGCTTCTTCAACGTGAGTTGCTTCAGCACCGTGTTTTTCGCCGCCCATATCAACGTTACCGTCGCCCTTGAGAAGTAAATAGGCTGTGGCACCAACTAATACTAGTACCATGATGATGATTGAACGATTGCTCATTACATTTCCTTCTATTTAATTGAAATTACGCCAATATTAACTCGGGTTGCGTTTTAGGTAAATCCCGATATCACCTAGTGCTTGATGTCCTAATGTTGGCTAGGTATTAATACTAATCTATTGCATAAATATCCTAAGCTCGCTGGTCATTGGATGTAGAGGTAAGATGATTCTATCTATCAGTCTGACGGTGGCAATATGAGTCCAAAACTTCCCATTAATAACTCGCAAACTATTACTGATTATTTAAATCTGAAGAAGAGTGAGATTTCGGAAGAAAGTTCAGATGAATCCTATAAGTTTGCTTTTGATGATGAGGCATTTTTGGCTCGCAGGGAAACGATTGGTATTCGTTTTGAGTTGGAGTTATTAAAACCCGAAATTCTCTTGCATGAGCATGGTATTGAACACACCATTACAGTGTTTGGTTCAACTCGATTTATTAGCCATGCGCAAGCTTTGGATTTGAAAAAAAATGCAAAGACCTCGGAGGAGAAAGAGCTTGCTAAGAAGGCATTACTCCACAGCAAATACTATGAAGCTGCTCGGGAGTTTGGTGGTTTAGTCGCGCAATATAACGATACACAAGACAAGGGCTCTAACAAGTTATACATCTGTACCGGCGGTGGACCTGGAATTATGGAGGCGGCTAATCGAGGTGCATTTGAAGTTGGTGATCAAACAATTGGTTTTAATATCAGCCTGCCAAGAGAGCAGCGACCAAATTCTTATATTAGCCCTGGTCTCAGTTTCCGCTTTCATTACTTTGCTTTACGGAAGATGCATTTCATGTTGCGGGCGAGGGCGATCGTAGCTTTCCCAGGCGGTTTTGGATCTTTTGACGAGCTCTTTGAGGTGCTTACCTTAATGCAAACCAAGAAAGTCAGTCGTTTCCCGGTAATTCTGATTGGGAGGGATTTCTGGGACGAGATGGTGAAATTTCAGAAGATGGTTGAATTTGGGGTGATTGATGAGGAAGACATGCAATCTATACAGTATGCAGAGACGGCTCAAGAAGCAT
>CANBYN010000182.1 GCA_947373615.1 Burkholderiaceae bacterium
CTCGGGATAAAACCCCATTTTCTGCAATCTCACGGCCAGCGCTTGGACAAAGTGCTGCATTTCAATTCCATGACTGGCTGTTTCGATATCGTGTGCAGTTGCCAGGCCATAGAGATTTTTGAGTGTAATCTGGGCAAATGCTATCGGATCATAAAAATGCACCCGATTACCGCCCTTATGTTTTGCTTCATACATGGCTTCATCGGCACAGTCGAGAATCAAATCTGCATCAGCCTGATCCCCAGAAAATAAGGCTACTCCAATACTGGTAAAGCACTGATACTGAATTTTGACCGATGCCCCATCTTTATTAATGACATTTAAGATGTAAGGTTGTGCAAGGGAGTTGCGGATTTTTTCCGAAATCGATTTGACTGCTTCTAGGGCTTGTTTACGATCACCAGAAAAGCCATTGAGTAAAATCGTAAATTCATCACCGCCATAGCGAGAAACCGTATCCATTTCACGTACGATCAACGTTAAACGTTGTGCAACGATGATCAGCAACTGATCTCCCACAGAATGACCATAACGGTCATTCAAAATCTTAAATTTATCCAAATCTAAAAACAAGACTGCATCCCAATGCCCCAACCGTTTACTGCTGATAATCGATCGATGGATGCGTTCGCTTTGTAAGCGTCGATTAGGTAAATTGGTCAATGAGTCATAAAAGGCCAATTTAGTAACGGCTTGATAGGTCAGTCCACCTGCCCTGATCGCCTCTTGGGTAACTTCCTCCAGTCTAATTAATATCCACTTTGCCAACTCTCTTGCTTGCAAATTTTCCTGTTGCACGCTCAATTGATCTGCCAGTGTTTTTAAGGCACCCTCACTCACCTGCAGATTCTCAGAACTAGTTTGATTGAGCTTTTTTAATGCCGTCACAGCCAATTCGCTTAGTTGCAATTTAGTTTCATCTTGTTCGTTGTGCTTGTTTAATGCCATCAAGGCGGCTTGACTAACTTCCAAATTCACTTTGCTACTCGCATTAATTTTGCGCAGCGCATCTTGAACTAGTTCGCTCGCGTGCATTTTTTCTTCTACCACATCAACGCGGTGGCTCAGCGCCTGGATTGCGTTTTCACTCACGCGCAAATTTTCAGCGCTATGCTCAGCCAAGGCAGCAAGAGCATCGACTGCCAATCGACTTAGATGGAGTTGTTCCTGTGCATAATCGGCTTGATCAAGAGCGCCCAAAGCAGTTGCATCAATAGATGATATGGATTTCTTCGCTTCAGCCACTTGCCGCCCTAATCCATCCAGGACTCTATAGAGGTGCGTGAGATCATCTTCATCCGATTGATCGGAGGAGTCTGGGATAGATGTAAAGTTTGGATTCATGGGGAAAAACAAAATTAGGATTGCTGCATAACGATTATGTGATTGACTCTACTTTCTATCCTAAATCGTTTTTCAGATAAAGAGTGCTATTTAGATGAGATTATTTATCAAATTCAACATATCCCTCTGATCTGAGAGTACCCCCCCTATAAGGAGAGCCAGTTAAATCCGAAAATTAAGAATAATTTTCATGCGTCTGATAACGGATGAAAGCTTACTATTCATTTATTCAGGTGCGTCAAGATACCCAGATTTAAAGCGCCAATTTGTTTGCAAATGCCTTCAGTGCAATCAATGCAGCGCCATATTTAATGTGTGCTTTGTGAGAATCAAAAGAGTCGCTGAAAAAATCGACAAAACTAGGATGGGTCAAGAGATCGGAATCGCTTGCCAGATGAGATCCCATGCACCACGTTGGGAAATCCCTGCTATTCATCGCCTGAGTTCCAAGCACATTGATAGATTCGTTCCTAGGATCCGCCTTGATTCGCATCATTAGCTCTTGAACTTGAGTGGTCCCACCTTCTAAGACTTGAATAAAACATCCTTCGCGATAAAGCAGCATGCCCGTGATCTGATTTACCTCATTATTCTTAGCAGTACTGGTCAAAATTGGTGCAAGCTGACATTCACTGAACTGGTTGGTCGCTGAACTCTTATAAATTAATTGAATTAGTGGCATATAAATTATTGGCATGCATTCAATAAACACTAGGCAGCGCTATTGATAAAACTGTTTATTAGCAATATCCACCAATTCTTTAACCTCGCCGCTTGCAATTGCTTTTTGTATTCCAGCGGAAAATCCACTTTTTAACTCTGCGTAGCATTTCGATTTCTTCGAAAAGGCAATATACATATCTGCCGTTAAGATATTTTTTGGTAGAAAACTAATTTTTGAAAGTATTTTTAATTTACTAGCTTCCATCATTCCAGGATAAGTACCAATAATTAAATAATCCGATTGATTACTCAGGAGTTGTGCAAATGCCTGCTCGACGCCTTTTGCTCTAGTAACAATTAAATTTTTACGCATATAACTATCAAACTCATTGCCATAACTTTCGCCAAGGTTTGTGACGCCTTTTAAACCTTTTAGATCTGCCCATTGAGAGAATTTAATATTTTCACCCTTTCTAATGACAATCGAAACAGGATCAATCATATAAGCCGGCTCAATATAGTCCATATAAGCAAGGCGTGCATGATCCTTATAGATTCCGAAAATAATATCTGCTCTGCCATCTTTAATCGCTTCTTGCGCCTCCCCCCAAGATCCAAAATTTACTGACGAAACTTTTTCCACCTTTAACTCTTTAGCAATTTTTATTACCAACTCTGAAGATGCTCCTAAAATTTTTCCATCGGAGCCCCATGCAACTGGCGGGTACGAAGGATGTCCCGTTATTACTAAAGCATCACAACGTTCAGCTGCCTGGGTAATGTTAAACGTCAAAAACAAGCAAATTACCAAAGATATAAATTTATTCATATGAATCTTTAAACTGCCTAAAAGAGGGAAATGATGATTGGAATAAGTTGATTTGATAATGCCAGAAATATATTTATGCTTGAATCAGCTTATGGGGTCATTCTATTATGACCTTGCTCGACGCAAAGTGGTCACCCCTTATTTACATCAACTAAGGTCGAACCATTTAGTCGCATTGACTGACCTTGGATTTTTGGTGGGGTTTTTATGATGCAGTCTTGACTTATGTACGGTAACGCACATACTAAAACTTTTATTGAAAATATATTCAGAATCTCAAATAAATAATGAATATCTGGGGTTGCATGGAAAAAACGCTGTTAAAAGACCAAAACTGGCTTTTCCACTCGATGCCTCCGGAAGCCTGGAACAGGTTGCTCCCCCATATTGAGGCTGTTGAATTGCCACTAGGCAAGGTTTTGTCTGAATCGGGTTTCAAAATGGCCCATCTTTACTTTCCCACAACCGCAATTGTTTCCTTGTTATATGAGTTAGAGAATGGCTCTTCAGCAGAAATTGCCGTTGTCAGCAATGAAGGCTGCGTAGGGGTAGCCCTCTTTATGGGTGGGCACTCAACTCTTAGTAGCGCCGTTGTCCAAAGTGCAGGCGTGGGTTACAGAATTAAGGCGAATACCATATTGGAGGAGTTTAATAATGCGGGTCCAGTGATGCACTTATTTTTGCGCTACACACAGGCATTAATTACCCAGATGACACAAACAGCGGTTTGTAATCGTCATCACACGCTTGATCAACAGTTTTGTCGGTGGTTGCTATTAAGTTTAGATCGATTACACAGCAATGAACTGGTGATGACCCAAGAATTGATTGCCAATATGCTGGGAGTTCGCAGAGAAGGGGTTACTGAGGCAGCCACAAAAGTTCAAAAAGCAGGTCTTATTAAGTACGCCCGTGGGCATATCACGATCTTGGATCGACCGGGACTTGAGAAGAGAACCTGTGAGTGCTATCAAGTGGTTAAAACAGAATATGAACGACTGCTTCCAGAAAAATTGGCAATTTAGCTGGGAAACATGCAATTTAGTTAACTAACTGGAAAGTGGACGTATTGGCAACTAGTGGTCGTTTTGAATCGTTATCCAACACAGGTCAACTGACTGCTATGGCCGAGAGAGCGACATCAGGCCAAAGCGGACTGTCGAGATAAGATGGCGACAGATAACTAAAGACCCAAAAGAGAACTTGGCTGTTAAACCCTGTTAGGGTTTATTATTTTTTTGAGTTGCGTCCGGATCAATGGTTGAGTGATCATTGGCCTGTCCTGGCAT
>CANBYN010000183.1 GCA_947373615.1 Burkholderiaceae bacterium
CGTAAGCAGTTCAGCAAGCGCTAATTTCTTTCAGTCGCTTAAGTTTTATCGAAAGGGTCGCGCAAGCGGCCTTTTTTGTTTCTACAATTGAGGTATCGTGAAGTTTGATAAAGACTTCGCTCGGTTGGCATTTTGGAGAAAGACATGATTAAGGTTGGTATTGTTGGTGGCACAGGTTATACCGGGGTCGAATTATTGCGTTTATTAGCACAGCACCCTGATGTAAAAATTATTGCTATTACATCTCGCACAGAATCTGGCATGCCAGTGGCTGAGATGTTCCCATCTTTGCGCGGTCATCTTGATCTTAAATTTTCTACGCCAGACGAAGCTAGGCTAAATGAATGTGATGTTGTGTTCTTTGCAACGCCACATGGCGTTGCAATGGCGCAAGCAAAAGAATTACTTGCTAATAATGTGAAGATTTTGGATCTTGCAGCAGACTTCCGTTTGAAAGATGTTAAAGAGTTTGCTAAATGGTATGGCATGGAACATGCCTGTCCAGAGATATTAGCTGAGGCAGTATATGGTTTGGCAGAAATTAACCGTGAAGCAATTAAAAAGGCGCGTATTGTTGGCTTGGCTGGTTGCTATCCAACCTCCGTACAACTTGGACTTGCTCCATTGCTCGCGCCAAAATCAACGGGTGGCGTAGATTTAATTGATGGCATGCATATCATTTCTGATTCAAAGTCAGGTACTTCTGGCGCTGGGCGTAAAGCAGAGATTGGCACCTTACATTCAGAGGCTAGCGATAACTTCAAGGCATATGGTGTTAAAGGCCATCGCCATCTTCCTGAGATTGAGCAAGGTTTAAAAGCAATTGCTGGTCACGATCGGATTGGGCTGACATTTGTGCCGCATTTAACGCCAATGGTTAGGGGTATACATTCAACCTTATATGTACGTTTGACTGAGGCTGGTAAAAACGTGGATTATCAAAAGCTTTATGAAAACTTTTATGAGGATGAGCCATTTGTGGATGTAATGCCTGCTGGCAGTCATCCAGAGACTCGTTCTGTACGTGGTAGTAATGGTATTCGAATTGCGATTCATCGTCCAGGAGGCGGTGATACTTTAGTTATTTTGGTGGTGGAAGACAATTTGGTGAAGGGTGCTTCAGGCCAGGGCGTGCAGTGTATGAATCTGATGTTTGGTTTGCCTGAGACAACTGGATTGACCCAGATTGCCGTATCGCCTTAATAGCTGTGGGGGTATCAGTTTGAGCCCCTTCAGCAAACTGAGCATTAAAAGCCTAAAATAAGATATTGCCTTTTGAATTAGGAGTAAACCATGACTGAACTAGCGACACAACCAGCACAAGATCTAGCGGAGCCACCAACTCCTTTGGTGTTTACGGATAGCGCCGCAGCAAAAGTGGCGGACTTGATTGCTGAAGAAGGTAATCCAGAGTTGAAATTGCGCGTATTCGTACAAGGAGGTGGCTGCTCAGGCTTTCAATACGGATTCACATTTGATGATGCCGTGAATGAGGACGATACTCTCTTTGAAAAGAATGGCGTAACCCTTTTAGTGGACTCAATGAGCTTCCAATATTTAGTTGGTGCTGAGATTGATTACAAAGAAGATATTAACGGCTCTCAGTTTGTGATTAAGAATCCAAATGCACAAACTACTTGTGGTTGTGGATCTTCTTTCTCTGCTTAAGCAGGATAACAGGCGCCTAGAATTCTAGGACCCTTCGCTCCCGTAACGGCTGGCAAATTTGCTGGCCGTTTTTCTTTATGGGCCCAGGCAAGCCATGCAAAGGCGAGACCTTCGACTAGTTGTGGATCGATTCCAAATGTTTCGCTGGTGGAAACTTTTAAAGGCTGTTTGAAGAAATGCCGCGCCTTTACATTAAGTAAATTCATCAAGGCAGTGTTTCTGGCTCCGCCACCGCAGACAATCAACGTCTGGGTTTTCGGGGCATGGTGTGCCAAAGCTTCTAAAGCTGAATGCGCAGTGAGATGAAGCAAGGTTGATTGCACATCTTCAGACAGATGATTCTCGCTACCCAATTTTCCTTGCAGCCAATCTAGATGAAAGTCATCGCGTCCAGTGCTCTTAGGCGGTGCTTTTTCAAAGAAGTGATCGGCCAACATTTTTGCAAGCAATACTTCGTTAACTTTGCCTTGTAATGCCCATCGACCATTTTCATCAAATGCATTGCCTTGATGCTCGTGTATCCAAGCATCCATCAGCATATTTCCTGGACCGCAATCAAAACCAGTGACTTCTCCACTCTTAGGTAGTAGTGTGAGATTGGCAATTCCGCCAATATTCAGGATCGCGATATTTTCTGGCGATGTAAATTGCTGTGCATGAAATGCGGGTGCTAATGGCGCTCCGTGACCACCAGCAGCCATGTCACGACTTCTGAAGTCGGCGATGACATCAATACCCGTCTTTTCGGCTAAGAGTGCTGGATTGAGTGTTTGATGGGTGTAGGACAAATCCCCTAGATGAGGTTGGTGGCGAATGGTCTGGCCATGGGCGCCGATAGCAGCAATATCTGATGGCTGTAAGTTTGCTTTTATAAGTAACTGGTTCACGGTATCTGCATAAGCCAAGGATAAGGAGTTTCCAGCCTGTTTTTCACGATGTAGTTCGTTAGGACCAAGGCTTTGAAGCTCAAATAAAACTTTACGAAGCACATCATTAAAGGGGGCGCTTACCGCATCCAGAGCGCTAGTTTCGCCATTGGGTCCAATCTTGGCTAAAACGGCATCAATCCCATCTAGGCTGGTGCCGGACATAAGGCCAATGTAAAGGGAGTGAGGATTGTTCATGTGGTTCTCAGGGATGCGACAATTATGCTTTAGCAATTTAACTACTAATTTAACTGAATCAGTTAACCGAATCAGCATGACGGCTAAACCAGAACAAAAATATCATTTAACCCCCGAGGTCTTTGCAGCGCTCGAAGTCACTAAACGTGGCTGTGATGAGCTATTGGTTGAGGCTGACTGGGTGCAAAAGTTAGCTCGTAGTCAAGCTACCAAGACTCCACTCAGAATTAAATTAGGCCTAGACCCTACGGCTCCTGATATTCATCTAGGTCACACCGTTGTTCTGAATAAATTGCGTCAGTTGCAAGATTTAGGCCATACAGTGATTTTCTTGATTGGTGACTTCACCAGCATGATTGGTGACCCATCTGGTCGAAACGCCACGCGTCCCCCATTAACAGCAGAAGAGATTGCTGTAAATGCAGAGACTTACTATCGTCAAGCAAGCATGGTGCTCAATCCCTCTAAAACTGAGGTACGTTACAACAGTGAGTGGTGTGATCCATTGGGCGCGCGCGGTATGATTCAGTTGGCTGCCAAGCATACTGTTGCTCGCATGTTAGAGCGTGATGACTTTACTAAGCGCTATCGCAGCGGTATACCCATCTCGATTCATGAATTTCTGTACCCTTTGATGCAGGGTTATGACTCTGTAGCACTCAAGAGCGATTTAGAGCTTGGTGGTACGGATCAGAAATTTAATCTTCTTGTTGGTCGTGAACTCCAGCGTGAGTATGGCCAGGAGCCTCAATGTATTTTGACCATGCCTTTGTTGGTTGGTCTTGATGGTGTTGAGAAGATGAGTAAGTCCAAGGGTAACTACATTGGTATCAGTGAGTCTGCTGGCGATATGTTCGGCAAACTTCTGAGTATTTCGGATGATTTGATGTGGGACTACTTCACATTGCTGTCATTCCGCCCAATGTCCGAAATTGACTTAATGAAACAAGAAGTGGCTGCTGGCAGAAATCCAAAGGATTGCAAAGTACTTCTCGCCCAAGAAATCGTTGCCCGCTTTCATTCGCAGGCTGCTGCAGAAAAAGCCTTAGGCGACTTTAACCATCGCGCTAAGGGCGGTATACCCGATGAGATTCCAGAGGTAAGTATTTTAGGCGCCCCAATGGGAGTCGCCAATCTTCTAAAGACTGCAGGATTAGCTCCATCTACATCAGAAGCTATGCGCAATATTGAACAAAACGGCGTAAAAATTGATGGTGTAACCGTCTC
>CANBYN010000184.1 GCA_947373615.1 Burkholderiaceae bacterium
TTTACTCTTAATTACGATATTGAAGACTACGATGTCATTCAAGTTGAATGTAAATCTTTGGACTCTATATTCAATAGCGAGCTACAGATAAAGGTAATTAAAATCGACACTCAAGGTCACGAACTTAACGTTTTACTCAGTGCCAAAAACCTAATTTCAAAGCATAGGCCAATCATTATTTTCGAGTATGAGAGCGAATATTGTGAACAATCAAATCACGAAACTGGTACAAAAGAAAAAATATTGAATTTCTTTGAACCGCTTAATTATGAGTTGTACATGATTGATAAAAATAGTAAGTTTTTCCCAAAACTGACCTTAAAAGATTATTTTCACGGCGATATCTTGGCAGTTCCATTAGACAATGGGTAATCAAACTAAATCAACAGTCGCTTTAAGATTAGGCAGCCCTTTAGCGATTATCAAAATCCCCTGCTTTAATGGCATCTACAAAAGCGTGATCTGTTAAATAATCTGCAAAATCGTTTGCTAACTCTGGATGACGCAGTGCAAACTCCACCGATGCCTTGAGATACCCCAGTTTACTGCCGCAATCATAGCGCACACCACGATATTCATAAGCGAAAACAGGCTCTACCTTCAATAGCGTTGCAATTGCATCGGTTAGCTGAATTTCGCCTCCAGCCCCCGGCTTGAGATTTCGAATATGACTAAAAATAGCTGGGGAAAGAATATAGCGACCAACAACCGCCAAGTTAGATGGCGCATCTTTAGGTTGAGGCTTCTCCACAATGCCGCTAAGGCGAAGGACGCCCTTCGACACTTCTAATCCCGCAACTACGCCGTAAGAACTACTTTTAATGGGATCAATCTTCTCCACAGCAATAACAGAACCCTCGTGACTCTGATAGACCTCAATCATTTGTTGCAACACATTTGGACGCCCATCCAATAAATCATCTGCCAAAATAATCGCGAAAGGCTCATCCCTCACCAATTTTTCGGCGCACAGCACTGCATGACCTAAGCCTAGCGCCTCGGCCTGTCGCACATATATACAATCGACGTGACTTGGTTTTACATTTCGCACAATGGCGAGCAAGGCATCTTTATTTTTCGCCTCTAGCTCAGCCTCTAATTCATAAGACTTATCAAAATGATCTTCAATTGCACGCTTACTTCTACCGGTGACAAAAATCAACTCCGTAATACCCGCTGCAATGGCCTCCTCTACCGCATACTGAATGAGAGGTTTATCTACAACATTAAGCATTTCTTTTGGACTAGCTTTAGTGGCCGGCAAAAAGCGAGTGCCCAAGCCTGCTACAGGAAAAACCGCTTTGGTGATAGTTTGTTTACCCATATTACTCATTAGTTAACTCCGTAGATCTTCTAGTGCCAACCGCATAAAATTGAATATACAGTTTAGCATTTACCAATGTGTCAATTTTATTAATTTTACTTTTCAAACCTGTCCAGCACGACATGCCAACTACATCACCATAAAACTTAGAGCAAGAGCAAAAAGTACGCAATGCGCATACGCAGAAAAACCTGATTTTTTACTGGCATCGTATTAGGCATGATCCCGATCTTGCCCTGCGCAGGCTTGAAGGCTCCAGCTTCAAATTTAAGGATGTGATCGGCAATTTCTTATCGGTGTAACCCGCTTAAATTAAGACAATGTGGTCATACCTTCTAGAATGCATTGGGCTATAAATTACTTGTACTTTCATCTACTAACCACCTGAAAATCTGGAAAATGGCGTCGCTTAATAAATTCAATTTAGGCTAAATCGCTAGTTACGAGCAAATTGTGTACAAAGTGTAAAACACCATCTCTAAGCCACTTCAACCAAACTCCACCTTTAAGGGGGAAAAATAGATATAAAGCACGCTGTGAGCTAATATGTACAAATTGCGACATTACATAATTTGTAATAAATTTATAATATCTTCACAACCCTATTTCAAGAAATGATGAAATTAGCTCATGAGCAATAAGCGTCAAACAGAGAATGCTGAACCCGATATAGACCTTGAGGAGTTGTCCAGACAACTTAACCCCTCCAAGCTTTCTGAAACGAGTCGTCAATCCAGGCTTTTGGTGTGGAGAGTGGTCACTAGGTTAGAGGCAATCACTAAACGAGCGATTGACATTGTTGGGTCGATTGTTGGATTAATTTTACTGAGCCCCCTATTGATTTTGGTTGCCATCATTATCAAATGTACCGATCGTGGACCAGCACTCTTTTGGCAAGTTCGGATTGGCAAGTGGGGCAAGCCTTTTTTGTTCCCCAAATTTAGATCAATGGTGATCAATGCAGAAGCGCTACGCCGGGAATTGATCCAAAAAAATGAACATGGCTCTGACGGAATTACCTTTAAGCTCGAGCGAGATCCCAGAATTACTAAAATAGGCAGATTTATTCGCAAAACCAGTATTGATGAGCTTCCACAACTTTGGTGCGTATTAAAAGGGGATATGTCTCTAGTAGGTCCAAGACCAGCCATACCGCAAGAAGTTGAAAAGTACACCCTCACTGATAGGCGCAGACTAGACATTAAACCTGGGTTAACTTGCATCTGGCAGATCTCTGGACGCTCTAAGATTGCATTCCCAGAGCAATGTCAGCTAGATGTGGAGTACCTAGAACAACAGAGCACACTAAAAGATGTCAAAATATTATTGAAAACTATTCCCGCCATCATTACTGGGCACGGAGCCTATTAATGAAATTCTTCAGCGCAATACACTGGCTTACGCAGCCTTTTGTAAAACGATGTGCAACCCCCATTATTCCTAAGCTTTATTAAAATCATGAATAAAGCGCCTAAGGCCATCCTTTTTATCAATGATCAGTATCTTCATGCTGACACCGACGCACGAAATGTACGCTGCCTGCAACCCTTATTAGATAAGCCATTTCTACAATGTGTTGTAGAGAGCTTGGTTCAACTCGAATGCAAAGATTTTCATATTTTTTTGGGCGGGGAGCCTCTAGCGATTCGAAATTTTATTGGGAATGGTGAGCGTTGGGGTATCAATGCCCATTACCACTATTACGATAGCAACTCGACGCTTTCGGAAAATATCTCTAGGTTAAATTTAGATCAAGATGATTGTTGCTGGCTTGCTAGCAGCAATGAATTACCTAAAGAGTTGGCACTAATTAATGCTCAAGATGAATTTCTCTTGGAATCTATTTTGCATCACCGTGTTAAGGATGAACTCATTTGGAGTGGTTGGGCATACTTTTCGTACTCCACCCTCTTGAGGATGAACTACCCCATCGACTCTTTGGAATTTAATAAAGAGATCCGTATGGACAAGATTATTTTTCATAATGAGATTGCTCCGCCCTATAGCGTGGAACTAGACGAGTCATTGCTCGCAGCAAACATCGACCTACTCGCTCGTAAACATCCAATCGCACTTGTTAAGCGCAATGGGTCGATTCACCCTAGCGCTAAAATTATAGGAAGCGTACTAATCTGCGAGGATGTAAAAATTTCTGCCAACTGTAAAGTCGGCCCAGGAGTCGTTATTGGCCCAGGAGCATTTATTGATGAAGACAGTGAACTGCGCAATACCCTTGTCATAGAAAAGACCTATGTTGGCAAAAATCTCGTCCTAGAGGATTCCATTGTTAGCCCAAGCAAATTAATCTGCCTAAGGAATCAAACTTTCCTCGAGATCACAGACGAGCATATTCTAGCCTCGACAGAAAAAGTGAGTGGGCCACCAAGAAAATCTGACTGGATCTATGTATCCATCCTCAAGGTTTTATTGTGCCCGTTATATCTTTTGCTGAAGAACTACAAGTTTCCAGATTCTCTACCAACTGAAGCCATTCAAATTGAAAGTGCCAAAGGCCCTCAGCACAACATATGCGCCCTAAAATTAGATCGCAATTCCTCCGAATTGAATCTCGCTCATGGCGACAAGGTGTTTGATTTTATTCATTGCTTTTACCCCTGCTTACTTGCCTACCCTTGGATAAATTTACAATTATTTGGCCCAATTGTTAGGGGCACCTCTAGCATTGAGCGCCT
>CANBYN010000185.1 GCA_947373615.1 Burkholderiaceae bacterium
CCGCCAGTCAAAGCACCTAAACAGTTAACGTAAGCTTCGTTATTGCATAATTCCCACAGTCTTTCAGCGCCATGCTTAGCCAAAGTGTGTTCAATCTTTAATGAACCACGCAGACGTACAACATCTTCTGCTGTGTAGCCACGGGTAATCCCCTTCCAACGTGGGTTGGTATCCCAATCTTTTTGAATTGCTGCGATTTCTGCTTTGCGATCTGCCATGTTTTTCTCCCTAAGTTAAACAAGTACTTCAAAATTTGTAGACTCTTAAGACTGATTTAAGTCTTATGTCTTATATAAGAGTGTAGATGGTTAAAAAATGCTCGCAAGCAAAATTTAATAGATTTTTAAATATATTAAATTATTAAAAATCAATAACTTAGTAGTAATTTTTTATAATGTGGAATGACTATCCACCCTCTGCAATGAAACCACCCAAGTCGTGTTGCACTGCATTTTACGGAGTGTAATAACATTTCATATTATGAAATTATTGAAATGCCCAAACCACTTTAATGTTGCGCAATCAAAATCCGTATAAGTGCTGCGGGTTATCGCACAGGATTTTCTTGCGAATTTCTTCTGTGGGGGCGTAAAGAGCAAAGCATTCCAATAACTGAGCAATACTTGGCATTGGACCGTAAGTGGCAACATGTGGCCAATCAGACCCCCAAACGCAGCGATTTGGAGCCGCCTCAATTAATGTCTTTGCGTATGGCACAACATCCGTATACTTAGGCGCCTCATCACTTAAACGATAAGCTCCAGAAACCTTAACCCAAGCTCTTTCCCGCACTAACTCAACCATTGCTTTAAATCCAGGCGAACTCAGGCCAACTGATGTTTTTAAAAATCCCATATGGTCAATTACCAAAGTCGATTTCATCTTTTGCATGCGTGACATGAGAACTGGTAAGTCATTGGCGTCTAATAAAAACTGAATATGCCAACCCCAATCTTGCGCAAGAGCATCACATTCTTCAAGTTGCGATAGGTCCAATCCTCCGCCAGAAAACATCACATTGACACGAATGCCAACTACACCTCTGTCTTTCATATTTTGGTAATAGGCATCTGGTTGACCAAGCAATGGCACAGCTACCCCTCGAAGGCGAACTGAATGCTGATCTAGAACCTGCAACATAGGCTCGTTATCTTGCCCATTAACGCTTACCTGAATCAATACACCGTATGTCGCACCAATCTGATCGAGCATCTCAATATATTGTTCACCTCTAGCTTCGGGCGGGGTATACGAGCGATTGGAAACAAAGCTTGCCGAGCTAATGACGTGAGCGTGTGTATCGACTGCCCCGGCTGGTATTAAAAAAGGGAAGGGGCCGCTCTGATGATCGGGCGGCCCCTGACAAAATGGAATGCCATTCATAAAGACAAACTGCCTTGATTAATTTGCCTGCAACTCTCGACCTTTTGTTTCAGGAAGTATCACGGCAGCGATAAAGAAAACTCCATACGCGATTACAGCAAAGATGGCGATAGCCATTGCCAATCCATACTGAGCTGAAAAGTACCCAACTAAAGCTGGGAACAAGGCACCAATGCCACGACCGAAGTTATAGCAAAAACCCTGTCCAGATCCACGCAAACGCGTTGGGAATAATTCCGTTAAGAATGCGCCCATGCCAGAGAAATAACCACTAGCAAAGAATCCAAGTGGAAAGCCAAGCCACATCATCATCTCATTGGTAATTTCTAATTGGGTATAAGCCAAAACCAACACAATCGCCCCAATAGAGAAGGTCATAAATAACTTCCGACGGCCAAAACGATCAGCCATCCACGCACCAACTAAATATCCAACAAAGCTGCCTACAATCAAAAACGCAAGATAACCGGTTGATCCAACAACCGTTAACTTTCGTTCAGTCTTTAAAAAAGTTGGCACCCAAGTAGTAATGGCGTAATAGCCTCCCTGAGCACCCATTGTTAAGAGCGATGCCATGATGGTTGTTTTTAAAATGCCAGGCTTAAAAATTTCCAAGATGGATGGAGATTCTCCTTGAGCAACAATTTTTTCACGAGCAACTTTTGCAATTTCTGGCTCTTCCACATTGCGGCGTATGTACAACAAGAGTAAGGCAGGAAAGAAGCCAACTACAAACATTGCGCGCCATGCCATATCTGGCGGAAGTAAGCTGAACATAATTGCTTGCAAGAGTACTGCAACTCCCCATCCTACAGCCCAAGCAGACTGGACTGTGCCTACCGCACGTCCACGATATTCCGCTCGAATGGTTTCGCCCATTAATACCGCTCCTGCTGCCCACTCACCACCAAAACCAAATCCCAAAAGCGCACGAGCAATCATTAACTGATTAAAGTCTTGGGTAAAAGCACAAATTAAACTGAAGCTTGAAAACCACAAAATGGTAAATTGCAAAGTTCTGACGCGACCAATACGATCTGCTAAATATCCAGCAAACCATCCGCCAAATGCGGAAGCTAAAAGTGTTCCTGTCACAGCAAGTCCTGCCATACCGCGATCTACCTGCCAGACCGCAATAATGGTTCCAATAACCAAGGGATAAATCATAAAGTCCATGCCGTCTAAGGCCCACCCCAAGAAGCATCCCCAAAAGGTTTTCTTCTCTTTTGGATTCATGACCTTATAAAAACCGGTCAAACTTGTATCCGTTTGCTGACTCATTTTGTCTCCTTAATTTTTAGGCTTTAAATTTATGAATGAGTACCATCTTTATAACCCAATTTCCCTAGCCATAGAGAGAACTAGAGAAAACCCTTAATATACGAATGATGCATTGCACACTTCTTGGCGACCACAGCATCCTGATTGATTTCTCAAAATCAAATCAGCCCCTCGTGGATGTTCATGCCATGAGCAAGATACTCTTCGCCTATCAACTGGAGTGGGCCAGTGAAATTATCCCTGGATTGGATTCACTAGTTATTCAATTGAAATCTGCATTGGGAAATCCAAAGCTTTTTCGTCAACAAGCATTTACGGAACTAGAAAAAATTATTAAGGAGCTTGAAAAGAAAAAGAAGCTTAAAACCTCACCGCCTAAGATTCATCGCATTCAAGTCTGCTATCACCCAGAATTAGGATTAGATCTTTCGGCCATCGCTAAAACATGCAAACTTTCGATTGAAGAGGTTATTAACCTTCATAAGAGCATTCTCTATTCGGCAGATATTCTTGGATTCATGCCAGGGTTTACGTACTTTAGTGGGCTCAATCCTAAGTTGCGACTTCCACGCCTATCCTCACCTAGACCCGCGGTACCTAAGGGGAGCGTTGCAATTGCAGAACTACAAACTGCTATCTACCCGAGAACCACCCCCGGAGGATGGAATCTGATCGGTAGAACACCCAATCAAATGTTTGACATCCAAGATCATCCACCAGGCTTATTTATGGCTGGAGATCAAATGCAAATTGAAGAAATTACGCTAGATCAATTTCAGAGGCAAGATCAGAAAAATACATCCAAAGAAATTATCCGCGTATTAGATAAAAATATGGCATCTATTGAAGTTCTGCAGTCCGGAACTTTTAGCAGTATTCAAGATGAACCAAGATCAGGTTTATCGCATTGGGCAGTTGGACCCGGAGGAGCCTGTGACTTATCTTCGCTTCATCTTGCCAATGCATTAGTAGGAAATCCATTAGATGCAGCCGGTATTGAAATTACCTCTAGCGGCCCAAGCCTTTACTTTCATGAAGCAACCTGTGTAGCTTGGGTCGGAGCAAATTGTGATGGCATCGTCAATAATCAACGCATTCTTGGAAACCGTCCAGTTTGGTTAGCAAAAAATAGTACGCTTAAATTCACGCCACTGAACCCTGGATTTAGAACGCTACTAGCAATTGGTGGTGGACTTCTTCTGCCCAAGGTCTTAGGTCGAGAAGGTTCACATATCAGCGCAGACATTGGACCAAAACGTTTAGAGAAGG
>CANBYN010000186.1 GCA_947373615.1 Burkholderiaceae bacterium
GTGCTCAAGGCGGAGATGGATATTGAGGCATTGCATGCTAAGCGTCTGAAGTTATTTGGCGTTTCTAATAAGTTGCGCAGTCCAGAGCAGCGTGCAGAAGCTATGCCGGCATTTAGAAAGCAAATTTTGCCTCTTATAGACCAAGGGAAGTGTTTGCCAATGATTTATAAAGTTTATCCATTTAATCAACTGTTAGAAGCAAAGGCGATGATGGATTCAAGTCAGCATCTTGGAAAAATTGTATTGGCTGGATTGTGAAATTTATTAATTTAGTTGGCCTAAAAAATATGATGGGTTTGGAGGAGGCAAAATGATTCAATTAAAACGATTGATGCCCATTGTATTTGGATGCTTGGTTGGGCTAGCTCAAGCACAGCCCTATCCCAATAAGCCTATTAAATTAATAGTGGGATTTGCGCCTGGCGGGGCAGCAGATTATGTCGCTAGAAATATTAGCATCCCATTAAGCCAAGCATTAGGTCAGCCCATCATTATTGAGAATAAACCAGGCGCAGGCTCAAGCATTGCAGCAGAGCAAGTGGCAAAATCAGCCCCAGATGGCTACACCTTATTAATTGCTAGTCCGAGCAGCATTTCAGTAAACCCAGCACTAAACCCCAAGCTGGGATATAAGCCTAGTGATCTTCAGCCCATTAGCAAGGTAACTAGTTCCCCAGTGATTCTGGCTGTATATCCAGGATCAGGCATCAACTCGGTAAGCGATCTCATTGCAAAAGCAAACAAAGATCCAGGGGGTTTAAATTACGCGACTTCTGGAAACGGCTCAGCTCCGCATTTGGCTGCAGCTTACTTTAGTCAAGTGACGGATATAAAGATGACGCATGTCCCATTTCGCGGAGGATCGTTAGCGATTCAGTCAGTTATTGCTGGAGATACCCAACTCACTTTTGGTACGCCGCCGTCTGTATTGCCGATGATTCAGGCCGGGCGCTTAAAGGGGTTGGCTATTTCATCTAAGGAGCGTTCGACTTTAGCGCCCAATATCCCTGGAATGCGCGAGTCGGGTGTTCCTGGTTTTGCAATTGACTTTTGGTATGGCATCTTTGTACCTGCAGGAACGCCACTAGCTATTTCGCAAAAAATATTTGAAGCTATTCAAGTGGCATTAAAAAACCCAAATGTAAAAGCATCCCTAGCGCATGAAGGTACCGATGTTTCTTTATCTACTTCTCCAGACCAATTCGCAAAATTCTTAGCCGAGGATGAAAAGTTTTGGGTCAAGCTGGTAAAGTCCACTGATGCAAAAAGTGATTGAAGATGCCGCAGTTTATACAAGGTAAATTATGAATCGTCGTGACTTTTTAGGGGCCTCCTTAGCGCTGAGTCTCCCTTTCTCAATACAAGCTCAGTCATTTCCATCAAAACCCATTCGTTATATCGTTCCGGTTGCCGCTGGAGGTGGTAACGACATGATTGCGCGTGTTGTTACAGAGCGTTGGGGGCGAATCCTAGGACAAACTTTTGTTGTCGAAAATCAAAGTGGCGGTGGCGGAGTGATTGCCTCACAGACCACCATGAGGGCGGCTCCAGATGGATACACTTTGATGCAAGGTTATGTTGCCACCCATGGCACAAACCCTGCTACGCGAAAGGTTCCATATGATCCCATTAAAGATTTCACGCCGATTGGGATGATTGGCGCTACGCCGAATGTCTTGATTGTGAATAGCCAAGTTCCCGTGAAAACCATGAAGGAATTTATTGACTATGCTCGCAAAAATCCAGGGAAGTTAAGCTACGGCACTGCTGGTCAGGGATCCCTCACGCATATGACGATGGAGTTATTTAAACAAGAGACTGGCCTTTATATTCTTCATATTCCGTATCGTGGAATTGCCCCAGCATTTAACGATTTATTGGGCGGTCAAACGCAAACCATGTTCCCAGGCTTAGCCGCAGCCTTGCAATATATTCAGACCGGAAGGGTTCGTGCCTTAGCGGTCACTGGAGCAAAGCGGAGTCCAGTATTAAAAGATGTTCCCACTATGGAAGAGTTAGGTTTTAAAGGTTTTGATGCAATGCAGTGGTACGGCACTGTAGGCCCAGCAGGCATTCCTGGTGATATTGTGAAGCGTTTGAATGAGACGCAAGTTGCAACACTAAAGTTACCTGAGATGCGGGAGAAGCTATTGATTGAAGCGGTTGAGCCAATGCCAATGACGCCAGAGCAATTTGGTCAATTTATAAAAAATGAAAATAAGCGATGGACTGCATTAGCAAAAGCTCGCAATATTCAACTGGAAGAATAGAGAATGTCAAACAGATTGCGGGTCGGAATTTTAGAAGGCGATGATATTGGTCACGAGATTGTGCCAGTTGCCGTAGAGGTGGCTAAAGCGGCTGCCAAACTTCATCAAGTCGATATTGAATGGGTTCCTTTGCCAATTGGTAGACGTGCGCTGGATACCCATGGGCATACTTTGCCACCAGAGACTTTAGAGACATTGCACACTTTGGATGGATGGATTTTGGGTCCAATCGGACATCGCGCCTATCCCAAGCTGCCTAACGCGATTAATCCCCATCCCATCCTGCGCAAACAATTTAATTTATTTGCAAATGTCAGGCCAACTCGGTCTTATCCTGATATTGGCTGTTTGCGTAATGATATTGATTTGATTATTGTTCGTGAAAATAATGAGGGTTTTCAACCAGATCGCAACATGCTAGTGGGCAATGCAGAGTTTAGGCCCAGCGATGAAATGACGCTGTCCATGCGCGTTATTACGAGAACCGGAAGTCGACGTGTAGCGCAAGCAGCTTTCGAGCTGGCCCGTCAGCGAAAGAAGCATTTGACTTATGTTCATAAAGATACAGTATTTAAATTAGGATGCGGCATGTTCGTTGAAGAGTGTAAAAAGCTTGCCGCTGAGTATCCAGATGTTTTAGTTGATGATGTCATTGTCGATACGATGGCAATGCGTCTAGTGCGTGATCCTCAAAACTTTGACGTGATTGTCACCACGAACATGTTCGGAGATATCTTGTCAGATGAAGCGGCTGGTCTCGTTGGTGGTTTAGGTATGGCGCCGGGTTTGTGTATCGGCGATGGCAATGTGGTGATGGCGCAAGCCACCCATGGATCAGCTCCAGATATCGCGGGTAAGGGAATTGCTAATCCTTACTCCATGATTGAGTCGACTCGCATGATGTTTGATTGGCTTGGGCACAGCCGAAATATCCCAGAGGCTGTAGCAATGGCAAGATCTATGTCAGAGGCAACTACTGTAGCTCTAGCAAATCCGAGCGCTAGAACAGGAGATATTAATGGCAAAGGAAATACTGCCTCAATGGCAAAAGCGGTATTGGAGGCTTTGAAATAATGCAATAGAGATGTTTGTATTCATGTGGCTTAAAAAGATAAAAAACGGAGGAGACATGAGCAAAAGCAATAACCAGGATGAACAACGCAGACAACTGTTAACTTGGCTTGCAGCGAGTCCATTGTTTGCACTAAGCGCCAATCAAAATCTTTTTGCTCAAGAGGCAAAAGATCCTAAAGAATTGGTTAGAAATTTTACTAAGCGACCAGATCCAATGGTTTGGGCACCGAATACACCCTTAGATCTAATTTCTAGCCCCAAGGACGCAATTAATGTGTTTGACTTTGAGCCAGTAGCGTTTACGAAGGTGCCGCCAGCGCACTTTGCTTACATGGCATCGGGCATAGATGACGAGGTGACATTACGAGCTAATCGCACTTCATTTCTAAAGTACCCATTACGTCCTCGTCGTTTGCGCGATGTGAGTCATATTGATACCTCCATTACGCTATTTGGTACCAAGTGGAACTCCCCCTTGATTATTGCCCCAACTGGAGGTAATAAGGCCTATGACCCAGAGGGCGAGGTAGCTGTTGCAAAGGCTGCTAGAACAGGTGGGTTCTTATATACCCTGTCAAATGCCGGA
>CANBYN010000187.1 GCA_947373615.1 Burkholderiaceae bacterium
GGTCTATTATTCAGTTTTGTATTCATAATTATGAATACATTAACTGGACAAACCATGAATAGTCAAGCAGAATTAGCAAATTACTAGATGCAAGAGAACATATCAACTAGGGGTGATTTGTGAGTTCAGAAAAGAAAAGTTCATCAAACCAGGTCTGGCCATCAGTTCCAGATAGTAATTTAGAAGCGTGGGAAAAGTCAGCGCAAAAATCTGCACCAAATGGGGATGTTAATTCCTTGGGATGGAAAACCCCCGATGGAATTCATCTTAAAGCCTTATATACATCTTCTGATATTCAAGGTCTGAATTACACCGATACATTGCCTGGTTTTGAACCGTTTGTGCGTGGACCGCAGGCTACGATGTATTCCGTACGGCCTTGGACGATTCGTCAATACGCAGGCTTTTCAACCGCAGAAGAATCCAATGCTTTCTATCGCAAAGCATTGGATGCCGGTGGTCAAGGAGTTTCAGTGGCTTTTGATTTGGCTACACATCGCGGATACGACTCTGATCATCCACGCGTTACTGGTGACGTTGGTAAGGCAGGCGTTGCCATTGATTCTGTAGAAGACATGAAGATTTTGTTTAATGGCATTCCATTGGATAAAGTTTCTGTATCAATGACGATGAATGGTGCAGTGCTCCCCGTCTTGGCTGGCTATATTGTTGCTGGTGAAGAGCAGGGCGTTAAGCAAGAGCAATTATCTGGAACTATTCAGAATGATATTTTGAAAGAGTTCATGGTGCGTAATACCTACATCTACCCACCAGAGCCATCGATACGCATTATTGGCGACATCATTGAATACACCGCTAAGCATATGCCCAAGTTCAATTCAATTTCGATCTCGGGATATCACATGCAAGAGGCTGGCGCCAATCAAGTATTGGAATTAGCATTTACCTTAGCTGACGGCAAGGAGTATGTCAAAACAGCTCTTGCAAAAGGATTGGATGTGGATGGTTTTGCGGGCCGACTGTCTTTCTTTTTTGCCATTGGCATGAACTTCTATTTAGAGGTCGCTAAGCTGCGTGCGGCACGATTGCTATGGTGGCGCATCATGAAATCCTTTGAGCCTAAAAATCCAAAGTCCTTGATGTTGCGTACGCACTGCCAAACCTCTGGCTGGTCGCTGACTGAGCAGGATCCTTACAACAACGTCGTGAGAACCACTGTTGAAGCAATGGCTGCTGTATTTGGCGGAACCCAGTCCCTACATACCAATTCTTTGGATGAGGCAATCGCTTTACCATCAGAGTTCTCTAGTCGCATTGCCCGTAATACGCAATTAATTTTGCAAGAAGAGACCCATATTCCAAGTGTGATTGATCCTTGGGCTGGTTCTTACATGATGGAGAATCTGACTCAAGAGATGGCTGATAAAGCTTGGGAGATCATCGAAGAAGTTGAAGCAATGGGTGGTATGACCAAGGCGGTAGAGAGTGGCTGGGCTAAGCTCAAGATTGAAGCTGCTGCTGCTGAAAAACAAGCCAAAATTGACTCAGGTTCTGATGTGATTGTTGGTGTTAATAAATACAAACTCGGCAAAGAAGATCTTGTTGATGTATTGATGATTGACAACGATAAAGTACGCGAGGGTCAGGTAGCGCGCCTCAATGAAATTAAAGCAAAACGTGATTCTGCAAAAGTGCAAGCTGCATTAGAGGCTCTTACAAATGCCGCTCAAGATAATTCCGGAAATTTATTAGCGTTGTCTGTAAACGCAATTCGTTTACGCGCTACAGTTGGCGAAGTTTCTGATGCATTAGAAAAAGTTTACGGGCGCCATCGCGCCGATACTCAAAAGGTGACAGGTGTGTATGCAGCCGCTTATGACTCAGCAGAAGGCTGGGCAAAACTACAAACAGAAATTGCAGATTTTGCAAAGGACTTTGGACGTCGTCCACGTGTGATGATTGCAAAGCTTGGACAAGATGGTCATGATCGTGGCGCTAAAGTCGTGGCTACTGCTTATGCGGATCTAGGTTTTGACGTTGACATTGGACCTTTATTCCAAACTCCTGAAGAGTGTGCTCGTCAGGCGATCGAGAATGACGTTCATGCTTTGGGTGTCTCAACCTTGGCAGCTGGGCATAAAACATTGGTACCAGCCATCATTGCTGAGTTGAAGAAACAAGGGTCTGATGACATCATCGTCTTTGTTGGTGGTGTGATTCCAAGGCAAGATTATGAGTTCCTTTATGAGGCAGGAGTTAAAGGTATTTACGGTCCAGGTACTCCTATCCCGGCTTCAGCCAAGGATGTGCTTGAGCAAATTCGTAAATCTGTAAAACCTGCTTAATACGGACCTCAGAGCATGCTCGAAGCAGCTGATCAAGTTTTAATAAATGATCTCACTGGTGCGCCAACGCTGAAACAGCGTCGCGCATTGGCGAAGATTATTACTTTGCTTGAATCGACTCGCTTAGATCATCGGCAGCGCGCTGATGAGGTACTCAATACTTTATTGCCCAAGACAGGAAAATCATTTCGACTAGGTATCTCAGGCGTTCCAGGCGTTGGTAAGTCCACTCTAATAGAGACCTTGGGATTGTATTTAATCGAAAAGGGTCATCGTGTTGCTGTCTTGGCAATTGATCCTTCATCAAGCTTGTCTGGCGGATCTATTTTGGGTGATAAAACTCGCATGGAGCGTTTATCTGTTTTAGACAATGCATTTATTCGTCCAAGCCCATCTTCATGCACTCTTGGTGGTGTGGCTGAAAAGACTCGTGAGGCTATGTTGGTGGCCGAAGCCGCCGGTTTTGATGTCATCATCGTTGAAACTGTAGGGGTAGGGCAGAGTGAAATCGCTGTTGCAGGCATGACAGATATGTTTGTGCTCTTGCAATTGCCAAACGCCGGCGATGATCTTCAGGCTATTAAAAAAGGCGTGATGGAAATTGCTGACCTTATTGTAATTAATAAGGTAGATATCGATCCGGATGCCGCCATGCGTGCCCAACTCTTTATTACCAGTTCATTGCGCTTGCTTGGCTTTCAAGGAAACCCAGAACACGCTTCGCACAATCAAGATTATTGGCATCCAACGGTGATGACTTTAAGTGCGCTAGAAGGTAAAGGGGTGCCTGAGTTATGGGATAAAGTTTCTCACTTTCAGAAACTTCAAAAAGCAAACGGCAATTTTGATGCCCGTCGAAAACAACAAGCTGGCACATGGATGTGGGATCGCATCGAAGCCGGTTTGAAGAACGCATTTCGTAGCAATGTGGCAGTGCAAGAACTTTTACCAAGTTTGAGCGCCCAAGTAAACCAAGGAACCATGGCGGCTTCTGTAGCGGCTAGACGACTACTAGAGTCCATGGGGCATGAATTTTTCTAAGGAGTAGGAAATGAAGGAAATCATTCAACAACTGGAAGCCAAGCGCGAGCTCGCCCGATTGGGTGGCGGGCAAAAGCGTATTCAGGCTCAACATGCTAAGGGTAAATTAACCTCCCGTGAGCGTATTGAACTGTTACTAGATGCTGGGACGTTCGAAGAGTGGGATATGTTCGTTGAGCATCGTTGTCACGACTTTGGAATGGGTGATCAAACCGTTCCTGGGGACGGCGTGGTAACCGGTTATGGAATGATTAACGGTCGTTTAGTGTTTGTTTTCTCACAAGACTTCACCGTATTAGGCGGCTCCTTATCAGAAGCGCATGCAGAAAAGATTTGCAAGATCATGGATCAGGCACTCAAAGTTGGTGCGCCTGTGATCGGTTTGAATGACTCTGGTGGTGCCCGAATTCAAGAAGGTGTAGCTTCTTTGGGTGGCTATGCTGAAATCTTCCAACGTAACGTTACCGCATCTGGCGTGATCCCACAGATCTCTCTCATCATGGGTCCTTCAGCAGGTGGTGCAGTTTATTCGCCCGCTTTGACCGACTTTATTTTTATGGTTAAAGACAGCTCCTATA